>JASFRY010000162.1:0-8295 GCA_050114675.1 Gemmatimonadota bacterium
GGGACACCACGCCCGCCGACTCGGTCTTGAGCTCGTTCTCCATCTTCATGGCCTCCACGATGGCCACCCCCTGCCCCGCCACGACCTCGTCTCCCTCCTGGACCTCCACCTTCACCACGAGGCCGGGCATGGGCGCCCGCACGGGACGGGGACCTACGGCCGCCGCGGCCGCGCCCGTCATCTGCCGGATGGCGTGGGTGCGCTCGTCCACGGCCTCGGCCCGGTAGCGCCGGCCTCGCAGGTGCACGTCCCAGGCGTCATGGCCGTCGCGCCGAGCCAGGATGCGGTACGAGTCGCCGTCCAGCACCAGGCTCCGGGTGTCGGTGCCCTCCACCCGGGCCAGGCCGGCGTCCACGGTGCGGCCGTCCACAGTGGCGCCCTCGGGGCCCAGCTCCACCTCGAAGGTGCGGCCGGCCAACGTCACGAAGTATCTCATCGAAGCGCCTGATCCTCCCGTCCGGCCCGGAACACGGCGACCGTCTCCACGTGAGACGTCTGGGGAAAGAGGTCGAAGGGGCGCAGGCCCTCCAGCCGGTAGGCGGGAGCCATGCGCGCCGAGTCTCTGGCCAGGGTGGCCGGGTCGCAGCTCACGTAGATCACCCGGGGCGGCCGGTGGTGGCCCAGAATCCCCGGGACCCACTCTTGAAGCCCCGTGCGCGGCGGGTTGAGGATCACCAGATCGGCCGGCAGATGCCCGGCCAGGTGGTCCTCCACCGCACCCTCCACCACCGAGAAGCCCGCGGGCGCCGCGTGGCGGGCGGAGGCGCAGGCGTGGGGGTCCCGCTCGATCCCCGTCACGCTCCATCCGCTGCGGGCCAGGGCTCGCCCGTACACGCCGACGCCGCAGTACGCGTCCACCGCCGTGCCAGGAGTCGGCCCCACGAGGGAGAGGACATGCTCCACCAGCCCTTCCGCAGCGTGGCGATTCACCTGGAGGAACGCCTCCCCGGCCACGGGCACCTGCTCCTCGCCCCACACCTCGGCCACGGCGGCACCGGCGACCATCGAGGGGCGTGGTTGGGACGTCGGCTGGTGCCATACCGAGACCACCGTGGGTACCCGCTCCAGGAGCTCTCCGGCGTCCCACCCTTCAGGCCCGCCGCGCACCAGAAGGAGTACGCCCTCCTCCACCACGCGGAGCGTCAGACGAAGCTCGGCGGCCTTGGGCAAGGGGGGCCACCCGGAGCGCCACAGGGCGCGGAGCCGGCCCCACGCAGCCAGGAGCTCGGGCTCGGGCAGGAGGCACTCGGTGCCCACGTCCACGATGTGGTCGGGGTCGTCGAGGCCGTGGAAGCCCGCCACCATGCGGTTCCCCGAGCCACGCCGGAGGGTGAAGGTCACCCGGTTCCGGTAATGGGACTGGACCGGTGATGGCGTCACCGGGGCCACGTCCGCGGCCACGTGCCCGATGCGTTCCATGGCGTCCGCCACGAAGCGATGCTTCCAGGCCAGCTGCTGCGGGTAGGCCAGATGCTGGAGGGTGCACCCGCCGCACGCCGCGTAGTGCGGACACGGCGCCTTCACCCGCCCCGGGCCCGGCTCCAGGACGCGCAGCAGGGCGGCCCGGCCCCACCGGCGGCGCAGTTGCGTGATCCGGACCTCCGCCGCGTCCCCGGGGGCGGTGCGGTGGACGAAGGCCACCCTTCCATCCGGCAGGTCGCCGACGCCGGCGCCGCTGGACGCCACGGCGCGGATCTCCATCCGCGCCACGTCTCCCACGGCGACGTCGGACGTGGCGGTCAGCCGGTCCGCCATGGCCACCCCGAGCGTCTCCACGCCGTCATCCCCCCGGCGCCGTCGGCTCCGTCCGCGATGCGGGGCGTACGATGGCGCTGGCGATCCTCCTCCTCCAGGAGGGCGGCCGCGACGGCCGTGGCGGCCAGAACGTCTTCGTCGTGCGCTCCGTCCATGAGATCGGGATGCTCCTCCACGTACCGGATGCTCAAGCGTCCGGCCCGGAAGTCGTCCTCGTCCATCACCCGCCGGTGGAAGGCCGCGCTGGTGTCCACCCCCACCACCACGAGCTCGTCCAGGGCCCGGGCCATGCGGGCGATAGCCGCGTCGCGGCTCGGCGCGTACACGATGAGCTTGGCCAGGAGGGGGTCATAGTGGAGCGATACCTCGAACCCCACCTGGATTCCGCCGTCCCAGCGAACGCCGGGCCCCGTGGGCACCTGGAGGTGGGTCACGGTGCCCGTGGACGGCAGGAAGCCCCGGTAGGGGTCCTCGGAGGTGATGCGGCACTCGATGGCGTGGCCGGTGAACGTCACGTCGGCCTGGGCCACGTCCAGCGGCTCTCCGGACGCCACGCGGAGCTGCCAGGCCACGATGTCCAGGCCGGTCACCAGCTCGGTCACCGGGTGCTCCACCTGGAGGCGGGTGTTCATCTCCAGGAAGTAGAAGTCCCCGTCCTGGTAGAGGAACTCCACCGTGCCGGCTCCCACATAGTCCACGGCCTGGGCGGCACGAACCGCAGCCATCCCCATCTTCTGGCGCTTCTCCGGGGTGAGCACCGGAGATGGCGCCTCCTCCACCAGCTTCTGATGGCGCCGCTGGATGGAGCATTCACGCTCGCCGAGGTGGATGACGTGACCGTGCGCATCGCCGAGGACCTGGATCTCCACGTGACGGGGTCGGTTCAGGTACCGCTCCAGGTACACCGAGCCGTCGCCGAACGCCGCCAGGGCCTCACGGCGGGCTGCATCGAAGGCCTTGGGGAGGTCGCCAGGGTCCTCCACCACCCGCATCCCCTTTCCCCCCCCTCCTGCAGCGGCCTTGAGGAGGACGGGATAGCCGATGTCCCGGGCCGCCTCCAGGGCGGCGTCGGCGTCGTCCACCGGGTCCACCAGACCGGGGACGATGGGCACGCCGGCTTTCTTCATGCGGCGGCGGGCCTCGGTCTTGTCGCCCATGGCGGCGATGGTGTCCGCCGTGGGGCCCACGAAGACGAGGCCCGCGTCGCTCACCGCCCGGGCGAAATGGGCGCGCTCGGCAAGGAAGCCGTATCCCGGGTGAACGGCATCGGCGCCGGCCTCCCGGGCGACCTCGAGGATGCGCTCGACCTTGAGGTAGCTCTCCGACGACGCGGCGGGCCCGAGGAGATAGGCGGCGTCGGCTTCGAGGACGTGGGGCGCGAGCCGGTCGGGCTCGGAGTACACGGCCACGGTGCGGATCCCGAGCTCCCGCGCCGCACGGATGACGCGGACGGCGATCTCGCCGCGGTTGGCGATGAGGAGCGTTTCGATCAAGGCAGCCACACATGGAAAGCATTGGGAGCGCAGGCGTTTCCGGCGCAGCCCGGAAGTTATGCATTGGGCGGCGAGGGAGGAAACCCCGGCCCTCCTCGTGGGCGCCGCGGCCGGCGGACGACCCTCGGCCGAACGGATCGGGGGCCGGAGCCCCATGGGCCCCGACCCCCGGCGTGCGGCGGTGACGTGGGTGTCAGCGGCCCAGCGATCCCCGCACGCTCATCTCCTTCTTCTGACGCATGATGCGGAAGGTGATGTCCTCATCGGGCCCGTAGCTCCGCAGGATGCGGCGCACGTGGTCGGCGTCCTTCACCTCCCGGTCACCTACGGCCAGGATGATGTCGCCGGGCTGGAGCCCCAGCGTCGAATCGTCGGTCACGTCGGCTACGAGCACGCCTTCGGACGTCCCGAAGTAGTCGGCCAGCTTGGGATTCAGCCGCACCATCTCCAGGCCGCCGATGCACTGGTCCGACATCATGAGGAAGTCGTGGCGCGCGCCCGAGTCTCCAGGGCATTCCCAGGCACGCATGCGCTCCCCGCTCCCGATCCTGTACACGCCGCCTCCCTCCGGGAGGACGCGAAGCCCCTCCACGCGACTGGGCACGCCCTGGAACTCACGCAGCCGGGCCCAGTCGTCCAGATCCTGGGTCTTCACGATGGCGGTGTGCTGGGCCCCGTCCCGCATGTACTCCACCGAGACATCCTGGTCGGGGTCCATGTCCCGGATCAGGGCCATCAGGCGCTGCACGGGAGCCGACGCGTCGGGGTCCAGATCCTCCTCGGTGTCCTTGTCCATGGGGCGCGTCAGGGTCTGTCCGTCCACCCGGGTGATGACGTCACCTTCCTTCAGTCCGGCCTTTGCTGCCGGACCGTCGGCCATGACGCCTTCCACCCGCACGCCAGTGGCGTCGTCCTCGGGGCTCTGGTCGTTGGCGATCGTGATGCCCAGTCGGGCTCGTGCCGTCCTGGATCCGGCCATCCTCCAGACCATGAGGTTCCGGAGGTTGCTCATGTCGGGAGCCCGGAAGCAGGTGCAATCGGGTATCTCTTTGCCGGCGCTGTCCACGCACCGGCAATCGGAGCGCAGGGTGCGGGGGGTGCCGCGGTCCTGGGCGGAGGCCGGCGCCGCAACGGCGAGCGCGGCCAGGGCCCCCACGACCGCCAGCGCACCCACAGCGCCCCGGGGTCTCGTGCTCATCGTCTTCATCATCGTCCCTCCGACGGGGGTGGTCCTTGTCTTCTGCCACCCCTATGGGATGCGTCGGAGGCGCGTCGGGGTTGTCTGGACGGAGGGCGGCCAGGCCCAGCCCGCGGGGATCGGCCGGGCCGGGCGATCCCCGTCTTCAGCGACCTGCTAGAGCGGGATGTTGCCGTGCTTCTTCAAGGGGTTCTCGTCGCGCTTGTTGCGCAGCATGTCCAGGGCGCTGATGAGTCGCGGACGGGTCTCGCGCGGGTCGATGACGTCGTCCACATACCCGCGTGACGCGGCGATGTAGGGATGGGCCAGCGTCTCGCGGTACTCCTCGATGCGGGCTTCGGCCGCGGCCTCGGGATCCTCGGCGTCGGCCAGCTCCTTGCGGAAGAGGATCTCGACGGCGCCCTTGGGGCCCATGACGGCGATCTCGGCCTGGGGCCAGGCCAGGTTCACGTCGCCCCGGATGTGCTTCGAGTTCATGACGTCGTAGGCCCCGCCATAGGCCTTGCGGGTGATCACGGTCACCTTGGGCACCGTGGCCTCGCTGAACGCATACAGGAGCTTGGCCCCGTGTCGGATGATGCCGCCGTGCTCCTGGGTTACGCCGGGCAGGAAGCCCGGGACGTCCTCGAAGACCACCAGGGGGATGTTGAAGGCGTCACAGAAGCGGACGAAGCGGGCGCCCTTGTCCGAGGAATCGATGTCGAGCACGCCGGCCAGGACGGAGGGCTGGTTGGCGACGATCCCCACCGAGTGACCCCCGAGATGGGCGAATCCCACGAGGATGTTCTGGGCGAACTGGGCGTGGACCTCGTAGAACTCCCCGTTGTCGACCACGGGTCGGATGACGTCCCGCATGTCGTAGGGGCGATTGGGGTTGTCCGGCACGGCCTCCAGCAGTTTCTCGGCCTGCCGGTCCGCGGGATCCGAGCCGTTCCGCCCGGGCGGAAGCTCGGTGTTGTTCTGGGGAATGAAGTGGAACAGCTGCCGCACCGCGGCCAGGGATTCGGGCTCGGAGTCGTGGGCGAAGTGGGCCACGCCTGACCTGGAAGCGTGGACATCGGCGCCCCCGAGCCCCTCCATGTCGATGTCCTCGTGCGTGACGGTCTTCACTACGTTGGGCCCGGTCACGAACATGTAGCTGGTGCCCCGGACCATGTAGATGAAGTCGGTGATGGCCGGCGAGTACACCGCCCCACCGGCGCAGGGGCCCAGCACCACGCTGATCTGGGGGATCACGCCGGAGGCCAGCGTATTGCGCAGGAAGATGTCGGCATAGCCTCCCAGGCTCACCACGCCTTCCTGGATGCGGGCGCCGCCCGAGTCGTTGAGCCCCACGATGGGCGCGCCGTTCTTCATCGCCATGTCCTGCAGCTTCACGATCTTCTCGGCATGGGCCTCGGAGAGGGAGCCGCCGAACACGGTGAAATCCTGGCTGAAGACGTAGACCAGCCGGCCGTGGATGGTGCCGTATCCCGTAACGACGCCGTCACCCAACACCTTCCGCTCGGCAAGCCCGAAATCGGTGGAGCGGTGGGTCACGAAGCGATCGAGCTCCACGAAGGAGCCTTCGTCCAGGAGGAGGTCGATGCGCTCCCGGGCCGAGAGCTTTCCCCGGTCGTGCTGGGCCTGGAGGCGCGCCGCGCCCCCGCCCTGCTCGGCCTCTCGTCTGAGCTCCTCCAGCCTCTTCAGCTTCTCGTGGATGGACATGCTGCCCTGCGCTATCCGATGGGTCCGATGGGGATGAGACCGCCGTGCTCGATGCGCACCACCTCCGTACGCCGGAGGATGCGTCCGTCCTCCCCGGAGAAGGTGCC
Source organism: Gemmatimonadota bacterium (assembly GCA_050114675.1). GTDB lineage: Bacteria > Gemmatimonadota > Gemmatimonadetes > Longimicrobiales > Gaopeijiaceae > SZUA-318. Next base: position 6,261 of record JASFRY010000162.1, read on the forward strand.
GGTGGCGCCCTGGACGTTGTGGAGCCCCTCCAGCGCCTGACGCAGCTCCAGGGGTGAGGTGGCGCCGGTGGCCGCGGCGTCGAGCAGGAGGAGGGCCGCGTCGTAGCCCAGCGCCGGAACGGTGCTCACCAACGAGCGCTGAAAATGGCGTTCGTACGCCGCACGGAAGCGGGCATACCCCGCCGAGCCCGGGCCTGCGTCGACGAAGGCCGTGGCCACGACCCCGTCGGTGTGCCGCGTGTCCACCGACGACAGGGTCTCGGGGTCCGTCCACCCCGACGTGCCCAGCGTCTGGATGGCGAGGGTGTCCAGGCCGAAGAACGTCACCTGGGGCGCCACCAGCTCCACGTCTTCGGGAGGAATGGGGAGGAAGACGGCCACGGGTTCGAGAAGCTCGGCGTGGAGCGTGTCGTCGGGGCCCAGGTGCAGGGCCCGGATCTCGTCGGCCCGGAGGGCCTGGGCCGCACCCTTGATCTGCTCCGAGAAGAAGGTGGCACCGGCGTCGTAGGTGAAACGGCCGGCCAGCGGCACGCCCACCTGGGCCAGTTCCGCCACGAAGGCGTCGGCCTCCTCGGTGGACGCCGGGGCCCGGGAGTTGATGACCGCTACGCGCTCGAGGCCCGCCTGAGCGGCGTAGCGGGCCATGTCCCGCGCCGCCCTGGGGTCGGCACCCGAGAGGGTGTAGGTACCCGGCGCCGACGCTTCCCGCGCCGTGGGTGAGATGAGGGGGATCCCGTCGACTCGGTCCTGCCCCGCAGCGGCGAGCTCCGCGGACTCCAGGAAGCCTACGGCCCCCAGGGCCCCGCCCTGCGCAACCTCCGACACTTCGGAGGCGGCGACGGCGGGATCGCCCTGGTCGTCCCTGGCGTCCACGTCCACCTGGAAGGACTCGCCCAGGTGCTCGGCCGCAGCCACCTCCACGCCTTCGGCGATGAGCCCGGCGAACTCCCGGAAGGCCGGAGATCCGGTGGTGGGGAGCACGGTGGCGATGTGGACGGCACGCACCGTGTGCTCCCCTGCGGCCACGCGCTCATCCAGCACGCTCTGCACGGCGGACCGGGCGATGCGGTCCTCCGGCGTGCGCTCCAGCACGGCGCCCAGGGTGTCCAGGGGGACGGCTCTGGCGGCCTGGTCGGCCGCGGTGATGGCCACGCTCGCGGCGCTGGAATCGGCGGAGGGTCCGATGAGGAGCAGCCGGTCCAGGCGTGCGGCCTCGTCCCCCGATCGCTGAAGCGCATCGGCCTGAAGGAGGTGGGCCCGCGCGCCGCGTGGATCCCCGGCCTCGAGGAGCCGCGCGTAGCGTCCGGCAGCGCTGTCCGCGGCGGCGTACGCTCCGTCGGCCAATTCGGCCCGGGCCAGGAGGATGAGCGCTCGACCCGACACCGGGGAGGACGGGAACTCCTCCACGACCCGGGCCGCAAGGGCCCGGGCCTGCTCCGGACGGCCGCCTTCCATGGCCTCCTGGGCCTGCCGGAACAGGTCCGCCGCCCGGGCCTCCCGCGACGCCGAGATGGGACCGGGCTGGAGCACGGGATCGGGGTAGCGCGGCCGCGTCGTCACGCGTTCCCCGGTCGATGAGAACAGAGGATGGCAGGCGACCACGGCGACCATCGCCAGCAACGGGAAAAGGAAACGCCCGGACGCGGTTCGCGTCCGGGCGCTCCAGCGCAATCGGGTCATGATCGGCCTTCGATCCGAGGTCCGTGCGTCATGGCGGGCTCAGCCTTTCGCGTCCGCCTTGTCCTCCTCCTCGTCCTCCTCGCCTTCCGCCTCGGCGGCCTCCGCCTCGGGCTCCTCGGCCTCCTCGGCAGCCTCCGCTTCAGGCTCCTCGGCTTCCTCGGCAGCCTCCGCCTCGGGCTCCTCGGCTTCCTCGGCAGCCTCCGCTTCGGGCTCCTCGGCCTCCTCGGCTTCGGGCTCCTCGGCTTCCTCGGCGGCCTCCGCTTCGGGCTCCCCGGCTTCCTCGGCAGCCTCCGCCTCGGGCTCGGACTTGCCCTCCGACGCCTCGTCGGCCTGGCCCTCCCCCTCCTTGGCCTCC
>JASFRY010000163.1:0-8247 GCA_050114675.1 Gemmatimonadota bacterium
CTCCACTCCAGAGTTGCCTGGAGCTCGGGGCCCAGCGCGTACACGTCCGCCGGACGCGCGTCCTGGGCCATCCGTCGGAAGATGCGTGCAATGCGCCGCTCTCCCTCTCCTTCCGCCCGGGTCGCGGCCCGGAGCAGGAAGCGGATCCTCTCGTCCGTGCTCATCGTCGTCCCCTCTCCCCTGCGCGGTGTGGCGGCGTTCGAGCCGCCAACGTCCTTCGCCCTCATGTACGACGGGTCGCCCCCGTCCGTTTCACCCCACCCTTCCGATGCCGGGGTTCCCTCGCGGGGTTGCCTGTCGCGTCGAGAGCTCGCCCGGCCCCGTCCAACCTGCAGTACCGGATACGAACGGAGAGGGGATCGTGTGACGGAAGCGGTGGGGTGGGAGGGCGCCTGCCCTACTCCTCCTCACCCAGGCGCTCGTCCATGCGGCCGCGCAGCTCGTCCATGGTCCCGATGAACCGGGTCAGCGCCTCGTCGCCGAAGCCGTCGAAGAGCTCCCGATCCGCTCGAGCGACCGGCTCGTCGAGGCGGGCCAGCAGCGCCCTGCCCGACGGGGTGATGCGACACCAGACCTTGCGGCGATCCTCCGTGCAGCGCTCCCGCTCCACCCACCCCTTGGACACGAGACGGTCGACGATGCGCGTCACCCCCGGCGTGCGCTCGATCATGCGTTCGCCGATCTCCAGGGTGGGGAGGCCCTGCGGGCCGGCACCCCGGAGGATCCGAAGCACGTTGTACTGCTGGAACGTGACGTCCTCCGGATCGAAGAGGGCGGCAAACCGGCGCTTGGCCATGTCCGCCGTGCGCAAGAGACCGAGGAAAGCCTCCTGACCTCTCGATTCGAAGGGCCGGGTCTGCTGGATCTCCTCGCGGAGCCCACCCCTGGGGGAACCTCCGCCGCCTGGCGTCTGTGCCTTCATGGGTCTCGCTCAACCCTGTGGGACGTACAGGGCCCTCCCTGTGTAGCCGGTCAGCCCTTCGGCCGTGTGATGCGTGAGTCCGGGAGGTCCGCCACGGTAGCCCATGGAGGCACAGCCGACCTCCCCGGCCTTGTTGATGGCGACGAACTTCTCACCGGGAACGTAGTCGTTGCCGATGGCGCGGTATCGGTCCACGATCATCTCGATGGCGTCCTCGCACGCCTCCTGGGGAGACCGCCCATCCCTCATGCGCATGACGATGTAGTACGAAGCGCATGACTTGATGACGTCCTCGCCTCGACCCGTGGCCCCCGCGGCACCTACCGAGTTGTCCACGTAGAGCCCCGCGCCGATGATGGGAGAGTCGCCCACCCGGCCCGGGATCTTCCACGACAGCCCGCTGGTGGTGGTGATGCCCGCCACGTCGCCGTTGCGGTCCACGGCGAGGACGTTCGTCGTGCCGTGGTGGCTCTCCACCGGGCCGCGCATGCCGGCATCCGCGCCCCCTCCGTCACCGCGGCCCCGCAGGTGATCCGGCGGACCCCAGTCGTCGCTGTCCGAGAGCTGCTCGCGCCACCGGACCCAGATCTTCCGGGCCTTCTCGGTGAGGAGATTCTCCTCCTTGAATCCGAACGACTTGGCGAACTCCAGCGCGCCGACGCCCACCAGCATGACGTGGTCCGTGCGCTCCATGACCAGGCGCGCCACCGACGAGGGCGTCTTGATGTTCTCCAGAGCCGCGACCGAACCCGCGTTGTACGTGCGCCCGTCCATGCAGGAAGCGTCGAGCTGCACCACGCCGTTGGCGTCGGGAAGACCGCCATAGCCCACGCTGGTGTCTTCGGGGTCCACCTCGATGACGTTGGCGCCCCGCTCCACCGCGTCCATGGCCTTCCCCCCGTCCGCCAGGATCTGCCAGGCCTGCCGCATGGCCTCCTGCCCCGTCTCGTTGGTATGGCTGGTGATGATGAACGGGGTCCCGGCCCGGACGACGGGGCGCGCCGAAGCCATCCGGGGGAACCGCCCCAGGGCAGCGGCACCGGCCCCCAGCGCCACGGAGCTCCGGATGAAGGCACGGCGGTCGAACGACGGATCGCGCTCGCGGTCGGACATGGAATACCTCGGCATGGTGAACGGTCATGGCCGCGCGCGCTCGGGGCGCGTCCGGCCCGCCCAGGACCTTCGGTGGAAACACCCGGACACACTAGGTCCGGTCCGGCGATGCGGCAATCACGCGCGTTGCACCGCGCCCACCCCGCGTCCATGTTGCCGGGTCGGCCCCCGAAGAGGACCGCACATCCCCCGCTGCCCCAGAGAGAACGACGATGAAGAACCGCGCCACCACGCTGCTGCTCGCCCTGACCCTCGCCCTCCCGGCGGCCGCCGTGGCCCAGGCCAGGCCCGGTGGGCAAGAGAGGTCGGCGGGCCCGACGGAAGACCCCACACCGGCCCACTGGGAGAGCCACCACTCGGTGGCGGTCGGCGGTCAGACCGTCCAGTACGACGCCGTCGTGGGGAGCATCATCCTGCGGGACAGCGAGCAGAAGGCCACCGCCGAGATGTACTACACGGCCTACTTCCGCTCCGGCGTCCAGGACACGTCCCGCCGGCCCATCCTCTTCTCCTACAACGGAGGGCCGGGCTCGTCGTCGTTCTGGCTCCACATGGGCGTCATGGGGCCGCGCCGGGTCTCCACGCCGGGGACCGAGCATACGGATCCGGCTCCCTACACCATCGAGGACAATCCGGCCACGCTGCTTGACAAGGCCGACATCGTCATGATCGACCCCGTGGGAACGGGCTTCAGCCACACGCTGAACGACACGCCGGGAAAGACCTTCTGGGGACTGGATGAGGACGGGCGCTCCATCACCCAGTTCATCCAGCGCTTCCTGAGCCAGCACAACCGCTGGAACTCTCCCAAGTACCTCCTGGGCGAGAGCTACGGCACCACCCGCTCCGCGGTGCTCTCCAGCATGCTCCAGCGCGCCAACATCGACCTGAACGGGATCGTCCTGGTGTCCACGGTCCTGAACTTCCGGACCATCCAGTTCGCGTCGGGTGACGACGTCGCGTACGTGACGAACCTCCCCTCCTACGCGGCGGTGGCCTGGTACCACCAGGCGCTTCCCGACCAGCCCGCCGAGCTGGATCCCTTCCTCCGGGAGGTGGAGGGCTTCGCCCTGGGCGACTATGCCACCGCCCTCATGCAGGGCAACCTGCTGTCGGAGGCGGACCGCAGCCGCATCCTCGACAAGCTCCATGCCTACACGGGCCTCGATCGGGACTATCTGGACCGGGCGGACCTGAGGGTGTCGGCGCCCGAGTTCGAGAAGGAGCTGGAGCGGGAGAAGGGGATGGTGGTGGGGCGGCTGGACGCCCGCTTCCTGGGACCGGCGGAGAACCTCAACGGCCAGTTCCCGGCCCAAGACCCCCAGTCCTCCGCCATCAGCGCCGCGTACGCGGCAGCGTGGAACACCTACCTCCGGACCGAGCTGGGCTACGACGGCACCCGGGAGTACGTGCCCAGCGGCAACGTGCAGCCGTGGAACTGGGAGCGGAGCGGCCGCGGGGTGGGCTTCGGCCAGGCGAGCCCCAACGTGGGGGTGGACCTGGCCCGGGCGCTCCGCCACAACCCCAAGCTCCAGATCCTCGTGCTGGCCGGGCTCTACGACCTGGCCACGCCGTACTACGCCGCCGAGTGGACCATGGACCACCTGGGGCTGCCCGCGGATCTACGCGACAACATCACCCGGGTGGACTTCGAGGCGGGCCATATGATGTACGTCCGCGAGGACGTGCTGCCCAAGTGGCGGGAGACCGTCGCCGCCTTCATCGACCGGACGTCGGGCGGCATGTAGCGAGACCGACTGGACGCCCGGTCCCCGGCGCGGGACCGGGCCTCAGTCCTGATCGGCGCCGGTGATGGTGAGAAGGAGCGCGGTGTCCTCCAGCGCCCGGATGTCCTGGGCATGACCCGGGCCGAAGAAGAGGACCTCGCCCGCGCCGATCTCGAAGGTGTCCTCTCCGACCCGGTAGTGGAGGCGGCCCTCCACCGGCTGCAGGGTCATGGGCGTCTCCGCCTGGTGGGTCCCCACCTCCACGCCCTCGGCCAGCACCACCAGCGTCAGCCGCATCGCTCCGGCCTTCACCAGCGTGCGTCCCACCCTCCCGCTCCTCGTGTAGTTCTCGTCGCCCCGCAGCTCCTGGAGCTGCGCCTGAAGGTCGAACGTGAGATTGGGACCGGTGAGCGCGCGGGACATGGGCGACATGGTGTTCCCTCCGGACAGGAGTGCCGTGTTCGAGTCTGCCGGGCGGACGTCCTGGACACCTCGAACGGCCGGTCCGGTCCCACTCTCGTACCGGAGGCGGCCCGCTCAGGTCCCTCGAGGCGGGGAGGCACGTCCCGGGAGGGGCGCGCCCGGCAGGCTCACAAGGCGACGGTGTGGGTGTATTTCACCGTCAGCGTACGCGCATCGGAGAAGGGCAACCGCGGCATGCCCACCACGTCGCGCTGGAGGTTCAGCCCCTCGTTCCACACCAGCCAGAGGTCCTGGCCCTCCCTGAAATTGTAGCGGAGCCTGGCGTTGGTGCTCACCTGGTCCGTCAGGGAGCTGTACTGGATGAAGGTGTCCAGCGAGAGGTGGGTGTCGTAGGCCGCTCGGGCCTGGAGGCGCGCCAGGTTGGCGTCGAAGGACTGTCCCCGACCCGGAAAACGGATCCGGTTCCACTCCCACCCTCCCACCAGCTCCAGGTGCTGGTTCACGGGCCAGTTGGTCATGGACTTGATGCCGACCTTGTGTCCGTCGTAGAACTGGCCCGTCGTGAAGGTAACGTTGGGGCGGACAGGCCACCCTCGGGGGGCCCGGAACTCCATCGCTGCCTCGGTGGCCCAGTAGCTCCCCGCGGGAATCTCCGCGTGGTCGGAGAGGCTGAACGCCTCGGGCACGTCCTCGTACGTGGTGGTGGTGGACAGGGTGAGCGAGGTGCCGGGCTGGCTCTCGATGGTGATGAACGGCTTGAGCTGCCCCGTGTCCACGTGATGGTCGGCGTTGCGCACCCACACGTTGTTCTGGGCGCCGATCCAGATCCGCCGGAGTGAAGCGTCGGGACCCGGATACCACTGGTAGTTCCAGTCGCTCTGGGCCCGGACGAAGTCCGTGCGCAGCTCGAAGCCCACCCCTGGCTGGTAGCCCGCCCCGGACCATACGAAGGCGTTCCGGTAGCTGAAGCCCTGAAGGCGGCGCCGGGTCCAGTCCAGAACCACGCGGCCCGCGTCGAGTCCGCTGGGCGCGGCGTCCCGGGTGGCGTCCCCACCCTGCAAGGTCTGCAGCCACTTGAGGGTCACGTAGTCGTCGGCCGCCACCCGGAGCTGGGTGTCCAGACCGTAGGTGACATTGTACAGGCCGCCGGCGCTGAAGCGGGTCGTGGCCATGCCTCCCACGAAGGAGTTGGCGTTGAGGACCCGGCGGCGTACACGGACCACCCCGAAGTTCTCCGAGGGCGTATCACCGTCGGCGGCGGTCTGCATCTCGATCACGCCGAGGTCCCAGCTCCCGGCCCGGCCCACCAGGCGGGCACCGCCCAGAATGGGGATGGGCTTTCCGTTGGCCAGCCCAATGCGCCGGGTGTAGAAGAGGGTGCCCCGGTCGGCGCCCGTCTCGAAGGTGAAGATCCCCGCCCGCTCCTGGAAGAAAGGACGCTTCTCGTCGAAGAAGAGGGAGAAGCGGGTGAGATTGACCTGCTGCTGGTCGGCCTCGACCGCCGCGAAGTCGGTGTTGACGGTGAGGTCCAGGGTGAGGTTGGGAGTGGGATTGAGCTTGATGTCCGCTCCGATCTCCCGGTTGGCCGCGGACGTGCGCAGATATGCGTCTCCCGCGGGGGTCAGGTCGTGGCCCTGATCGACACCCATGAGGGCGTACGGCGTGACGTAGACGGGGTTGCGGGGCGTGATGCCGCGCAACCGGACATCCTGAAAAGCGGACACCTGGGTGTAGGGTGCGCTGCGCGGGATGGCAGGGAAGGTCCAGCGCCGCCCCTGGGCCGGCTCGTAGGCGTAGGCCATGAGCCCCATGACCACCGAGCCATCGCTCCCCTCCTCGAAGCGAAGGCTGGAAAAGGGGATGCGCATTTCTCCGAACCATCCATCGTCGGTGATCCGGGTCTTGAGGTCCCAGAACGTGTTCCACGACATGCCCCGGGGACCGGCGCCCGAGCCGCCTCCGTCTCCGCCCTGCCCGTCGCCGGTGATGCTCATGTCCATGCGGGTGCCCAGGGGCAGCCCCACGAATCGCACGGCGTTCTCGTTGTCGTTGAAGGTGTCCAGGAGGAGGCCGAAACCGTCGTCGCCGCTCCACCGGTCCCGGGTCAGCGTAAACGCCCGGATCTCCGACCGGTCCTTGTGGAAGAAGCGGGCAGCCACGTACAGGGCCTCGTCGTCGTAGCCCACCTGGAGCTCGATGCGGCGGTCGCTGCCCCCCCGGAACGAGGGTTCGTACATGGTGAGGGGCAGCGGGCGGATCATCTTCCACGCCGCCTCGTCGGGCATGCCGTCCAGGGTGATGGGCCCGTCGAGGCGCTGGAGGTCCACGATGCCGTGGGCTTCGGGTGCGTTCCGGGTGGCGCGCAGATCGGTCCCGTCCCCGTCATCCGCGTTCTGGGCCCGGGCCGCAGGTGCGCTCAACGCCAGAAGCAGCAGCGCGAGCGGCGTGGCCAAGGCGGCGGCGCCGGGGAGCAGGGAGCGCGTCGGGAGGGTCATGGGAGCACAAGAGACAACGCTCCGATCCTCGGCGCCAGCCCGCCCGAGGACGCACGGATCCAAAGCTGGCGCCGCGGCTCCGCTCTGTTCATCTTCCAGCGTCTTCCCTGCCCCTTCGACCACGGCTCCATCTTGCCCGACGTCATCGTCATCGGTGCCGGCCCGGCCGGGCTGGCGCTGGGGTGCTATCTAGCCCGAAGCGGAATCGACCACGTCATCGTCGATCGTGCGGTGCACCCCCGCCCGCACGTGGGAGAGTCCCTTCTCCCCGCCACCGTGGAGATCCTGGACGAGATCGGCTTCCTCCCGGTGATGGAGGCCGCGGGCTTCCCCAGGTCCGGGGGCATCGTCTACCACTCCCTGGAGCGGAAGCGGCCCATCGAGGTCCCCTACGGGACGTTCCCGCAGCGGGGCGCGATCCGGGATCACACCTACCATGTGGACCGGGCGAAATTCGACATGCTCCTCATGAAGCATGCCGACGGCCTGGGATGCCGCATCCTGCTCGGCGCCAAGGTGGAGGAGGTCCTCTTCGATCCGGCGCTCCGTGCCCGGGGCGTCCGAGTCGTCGTCGGCGGAGAGCAGGTCGAGATGGAGGCGCGCATCGTGGTGGACGCGGCGGGCAGGAACACGCTCATCGGCTCCCAGCTCGGCCTGAGAAACGACTACGGACACCTCGATCAGATGGCGCTCCACGCGTGGTTCGTCGGCGTGGACCGGGGAAGGAAATCGACGAGCGACTACACCCACGTCTACTTCCTTCCCTCACCGAGGGGCTGGGCATGGCGCGCGTCCATCTCCGCCGACATCACGTCGGTCGGACTGGTGGTGGACCGGAGCAGCTACGCATCGGCGTCGGGTCCGGTCGCGTTTTTCGAGAAGCGCATCGCCGAGAACCCGGCCCTGGCCGAAGCCATGCGGGACGCCGAGCGCATCAACGACCTCAAGGGGGAGACGAGCTACGCCTATCGTCTCCGCCGGATCTGCGGCGACGGGTGGCTGGCCGTCGGTGACGCGGCGCGCTTCCTCGATCCGGTCTTCTCCTCCGGCGTGTGCGTGGCGCTGCAGGGCGCCAGACTGGGCGCCCGCACCATCGAAGACGCGCTGTCCCGGGACGATACCTCCCGCGGCGCCTTCCTCCCCTACGAGGAAGGGGTCTTCGCCGTGGCCGACGTGTGGGACGACTTCATGGACCTGTACTACAAGCTGCACCAGTCGTTCACCCACTTCGTGCGGTCCACCGACTACCGTCCGGGCATCCTCAGGCTCCTTCAAGGCCGCGTCGCCCGCCGCGCCGAGGCCCCGGTGCTCGACGCGATCCGGGACTTCGTCGAGAGCGTCGAGACCACCGACGGGCACCCACTCCGGGGCGCCCTCACCGGTCTCCGTCTGGAAGGGTGATCGGAAAGGGGGCGGACCTCGCGTCCTCAGCGCCCCCGGGTCCAGATGAGCAGCACGCCGTTGCGGGCTCCGGGCGTTCCCATGTACTGAAGGCCCGCCTCCAGGCGGGGAAGAAGCTGGAAGCGCTCCACGCTCTCGGGGGGCAGCGAGAGAAGGAACGTCTCCG
>JASFRY010000164.1:0-8214 GCA_050114675.1 Gemmatimonadota bacterium
CGAATAGAACCACGGGTAGGGGTTCACCTCCCGGTGGATGTCCAGGAGGTGATTGTACTTGTCCACGTACCCGCCGTTGTTCGCGCCGGAATAGAAGAGGGACAGGTTGTTGGGGTCGGGCGCGATGTAGCCCGGCTCCCCTCCGCCCACGGGATACGCGTCCTGCATCCCGCCCTGGGTCGCCTGGTCTCCGCTGCGTCCCGCATTCCAGTCGAAGGGGATGCACAGCGTGCTGTTGTCCTGCTGCGCGCCGCACACCTGGAAGGGGATGTGGGCCGTGGTGACGACGTGGTAGAACTGGGGCGTGGGAAAGTCCTGGTCGGTCCAGGTCTTGCCCCGGTCCACCGACACGGCGCCGCCGCCGTCGTTGGCCACCACCAGGTGGGTGGGGTCGTCGGGATCGATCCACAGGTCGTGGAAGTCGCCGTGGGTCCCGCCCAGCCGGTCCAGCGTCTTGCCGCCGTCCTCGGACCGGAAGAGGGACGTGTTCTCCATGTACACCACGTCCTCGTTCTCGGGGTCGGCGAAGACGGTGGTGTAGTAGAAGGAGCGCTGCCGGATGGAGCGGTCCTCGTTGACCCTGGTCCAGGTGGCGCCGGCGTCGTCGCTCACGAAGAGGCCGCCGTTGTCGTTCTCCACCAGGGCGTAGACGCGGTTGGAGTTGGCCCGGGACACCGACACGCCGATGCGGCCGATGAGGCCCTCCTGGGGCATGCCCGGTTTCCGGGTCAGCTCGGTCCAGGTCTCGCCGCCGTCGGTGCTCTTGAAGAGGCCGCATCCGGGGCCGCCCGACTCCATCTTGTATTCCTTGCGGTACGCCTGCCACAGCGAGGCGTAGATGACGTTGGGGTTGTTGCGGTCGATGGAGATGTCGATGCCCCCGGACTTGGCGTCGCGGTACAGCACCTTGCGCCACGTGTCGCCGCCGTCGGTGCTCTTGTAGATGCCCCGCTCCTCGCTGTCGGCCCCGTACATGCCGAACACCGCCGCGAACACGATGTCGGGGTTGTCGGGGTCGATGCGGATCTTGGAGATGGCATCGACGTCCTTGAAGCCCACGTGCTCCCACGTCTTGCCGGCGTCGCGGCTCCGGTAGATCCCGTCGCCGGGCATGATGTTGCCCCGGATGAAGGACTCGCCGGTACCGATGAAGACCAGGTCCGGGTCGGTCTCGCTCACCGCCACCGCGCCCACAGAGGAGCTGGTGATCTGACCGTCGGTGACGGGATTCCAGGTCTCGCCGCCGTCGGTGGTCTTCCACAGGCCCCCGCCCACGGCGCCGAAGTAGGCGATCTCGGGATGGCCCTTCACGCCGGTGGCGTCGATGGAGCGGCCGCCCCGGTCGGGCCCGAGGTTCCGCCAGGACATGTTGGCCAGGAGCGCCGAGTCCAGGGCGACCGGCCCGCTCGCCGCCATCTGGCCGGAGAGGGGAGAAGCCCCGGACGCCAGGGACGCCAGGAGAATGGTGGATGCTGCGAGACGGAGCAGGGATCGTGTCGCGGCCATGTTCGGACCCTACCGATGCGGTGGTACGTGAGGATGTGGGGGCGCAAAAGTACGCGGGCCGGCCCCACGGCGCACGGGAGGCCGGAAAGGTGGGGCGTCCGCCGAGCGAGGCCCGGCTACCGGAGCTCCCGTACGCGCACCTCGATGCCCGCTTCGCCCGCCAGGAGCTTCACGAGCTCCTGGGGATCGGTATCCCCGTAGTGGTAGGGGTAGAGGATCCGGGGCCGGAACGCCCGGGCGGCGTCGGCCACCATCTCCGGCGTCATCGTGTAGGGGAGGTTCATGGGGAGGAACGCCACGTCGATGTCCGACAGCGCCTTCATCTCCGGCGTGTCCTCCGTATCCCCGGCGACGTACACGCGGGTGTCCCCGAAGGTCAGGATGTATCCATTCCCGTTCCCCCGGGGATGGTACGGCTGACCCGAGGCGCGCATATGCACCACGTTGTACGCGGGAACGGCTTCGATGCCGACGCCCGCCTCGGTGCGCACGTCGCCGTTCTCCATGACCACCGCGCCGTCGATGCGTCCCTCGCAGGAGCGGGACACCACGATGCGGGTGCTCTCCTTGCGGATGGCGGCGATGGCGTCGGGGTCCAGGTGGTCCCCGTGCTCGTGGGTCACGAGGATCAGGTCCGCCTTGGGCAGCGTGGTGTAGTCCGCCTCGCGCCCCACGGGATCGATGTGAACGACCGTTCCGCCCTGGCGGAACATGAGCGTGCCGTGGCCCAGGAAGGTGAGGACCAGGTCCCCCACCGACGTGGAGAGGGTGTCCTCACGGGGAGGCTGCTGGCCCCCTTGGCCGGAGAGGCCCGGCATGGCGGCAACGATGGCTGCGAGCAGCATGGTCGGTCCTGTCATCGGTTCACGTGTCCTGAAGTGATGCCCCGCAGGCGATGGACTGCGTACACCGTCCATCATACGGCGGCTTGCGTGGAGGGTCACGGGCAGCCAATCATCGGGCCATGGACCGTCCCCTTCTACGCGTGCGCCGGCCCGGAGCCTGGCTCGCCCTGGTGGCCGTCGTCGCCGCCAGCGCCGCCGTGTGGCTCTTTCCGAGAGCCGTGCCCACCCTGGCCCTGGGCCAGCGACTGAGCCGCCAGGCCGCACTCCAGCGCGCCGACTCCTTCTTCCAGGCCCATGAGCTGGCGCCCGACGGCGCCCGCACCACGGTGCGCTTCCGGGCCGACGACTCGCTGGAGACGTATCTGGACCTCACCGGAGGCACGGACACGGTGAACGCGGCGCTGCAGGGGAAGGACGTGGCGCTGTTCACGTGGAGCGTGCGCGCCTTCCTCCCCCGGGATCCTCACGAGGCGCGGGTCTCCTTCGCCACAGACGGGCGCGTGGTGGGCTTCCGCCGCGTGCTGGCCGAGGCCGATCCCAGGCCCGACCCGGGGGAAGCGGCCGCCCAGGCGCTGGCCCACGACGTCCTCACGTCGTGGCTCGGCCTGGACGCGACCCGGTGGCGGCTGGCCACCACGTCGTACGAGACCCAGCAGGCCAGCGGGCGCGTGGACCGGACCTACACCTACGAGCGCACCGACCGCAAGATCATCGACGCGCCCATACGCCTGGACATCGTGGTGGCGGGCGACCTCCCCTCGGCGGCCCGACCCTACGTGGTGGTTCCCGAGTCGTTCCAGCGTCGTTACGACGAGATGCGGTCGGCCAACGACCTCATCGCCATCATCGCCCAGCTGGGCATGCTGGTCATCCTCATCCTGGGCGCCGTCTTCCTGCGGAAGTACGCAGTGAGCGGGACCGTCCGCTGGGGCCCGGCCATGGGGTTGGGCAGCGTCATCGGAGCCCTGGCCTTCGCGGCCCAGATGAACCAGCTGCCGGGAAGCTGGTTCTTCTACGACACGGCCACGTCGCCCGGGACCTACCAGGCCATGTTCTTCATCCAGGCCCTCTTCTCGGGCGTGGGGCTGGCGCTCCTGGTGGGCCTCACGGTAGCGGCGGCCGAGGCGGCGGCGCGCCACGCCTTCCCCGACCACGTGGACTGGTGGAAGGCATGGCGGCACCGGGGGACGCGGGAGGTGGCCGGGCGGGTGACGTCGGGGTACGTCGTCGCCCTCATCGGCTTCGCGTACGTCGGGCTCTTCTACCTGGTGACGCGCAACGGCCTGGGCTGGTGGGTCCCGTCGGAGCTCCTGGACGATCCCAACCTCATCTCCACTCCCATGCCCTGGCTCTCGGGGGTGGCGCTGGCGCTCCAGGCGGGGGTGTGGGAGGAGGCCCTCTTCCGGGCCCTGCCCCTCTCGCTCCTGGCCATCTGGGCGCGGAACCGGCCGCACCGGATGCGTTGGCTCGCCGCCGGGGTGGTGGGCACGGCCCTGGTCTTCGGGTTCGCCCACGCCAACTACCCCTCGTGGCCGCCCTATTCGCGCGGTGTGGAGATCTTCCTGGACGCCTGCTTCTGGGCCGTCCTCTTCATGTGGCTGGGGCTGCTGGTCACGGTCGTCGCCCACTTCGCCTACGACCTGGTGCTCTTCGGGCTGTTCGCCGCCTCGGGGACCGGGATCGAGTACCGGATCACGGCGGCCCTGACCCTCCTGGCCCTCCTGGCGCCCGTGCTGGCCGTGGCGTGGCGGTGGGCGCGGCAGCGCCGCCTGGAGGCCCTCCCCGACGAAGGGCGCTTCGGCGCCTGGACGCCTCCGCCGCGGGAGCGCCCCCTTGAGACAGCGGCACCCGTGCGGTCCCGTCCCCTCACGGCCGCGGCACGCGTCACCGCCGTGGTCGTCGGCGGCGCGGCGCTGCTCCTGGCCCTCTTTCTCCCGGGCGGATCCCACCTGGGCCCCGGCTTCACCGCCCCTCGCGGACGGGTGGTGGCGGTAGCCGACTCCATGGCCCGGGCCCACGACGTCGATCCCGGAGCGTGGCGCCGGCTGGTGGGCACCGGCTCCTCTTCGCTGAACGGATGGCGGCGCTTCCTCGTCCAGGAGGACGCCCGGGAGCTGGCCGACTCCATGGCCCGCACCTACAACCCGGCGGCATGGTGGGTGGTGCGGTACGTCCGCACCACCGGCACTGCCGCGGACCGGGCCGAGGAGTGGCGCGTCCGGATCTGGCCCGACGGGAAGCCGCTGGACGTGCACCACCTGGTCCCCGACTCGGCGCAGGGCGACAGCCTGAGCGCCGACCAGGCCCGCCGGGCGGCACACGATGCCATCGTGTCGGCGGGACTCGATACGCTCCCCCTGCGCGAGAAGGACCTCCAGGCCACCGAGCGTCCGGCCCGTCGCGACGTGACCCTGACGTACACGGACACCACCGTGCACCTCCCGGGCGACGCCACGGCCCAGGTGCAGGTCACCCTGGCCGGCGACGAGCCGTTGGTCGTGCGACGGGGCATCGAGCTTCCCGAGGCGTTCCGGCGGGCCGACCGGGAGCGGCAGAGCAGCCGGCTCATCGTCGCGCTGATCTGTGGCCTCTTCTTCACGGCCGTGGCGGCGACGTCGGTGGTCCTGGCCATCCGCCGCCGCGCTCCCGTCCTGGACGACGACCTCCTGGACCGGCGCCGGAGCGTGATCCTCGTGGGCGTGATCTCCCTCACCGGCCTGGCGACCGCCCTCAACTCCTTCCCCGAACGGATGTTCGCCTACTCCACGGCCATGCCGTGGTCGAACTGGGTGGGGGTCAACGTGGTGATCTCCCTCCTGGCGGTGGTGCCGGCGCTGGCGGCGTGGGGGCTCTGGCTGGCCACGGGTGCGCTCCGCCGCCGTGTGGGCGTATCCCTCCTCCCGCCGGCCTCCGGGGAGGGCCGGCGTGACGCGCTCCTGGCGGGGCTGGGGTTGGGCGCCGTGCTCACCCTCGTCCGTCTGGGCCTGTCTCTCGCCGAGCACGGGGGGATCCCCGGCGATCCGTCCACGACGCTGAACGAGGCCGTGCCGCTGCTGGGCACGGTCCTGTCCCTCCCCCTCCAGGTGGTCCTCACGGTGACGCTCCTGGCCATCCCCGCCCTGGCCATCGCCGGCGTGAGCCGCCGGACCGTCCTCCGCGCTACGGTGGCGGGACTGGTGCTGGCGCCCCTGGTGGTCCTGGCCGTGACGCTTGCCCCTCCCGGCACCGGGGCCGTGGCCCGGGGCCTCGCCCTCGCCGTCCTGGTGGTGGCCGCCGGGTGGGTGTCCGTGCGCCTGTGGGCGCCGTACTGCGCCTGGGCGTGGATCCTGGCGGCGCTGGTGGACACGGGACTCATGGCGGCGCGGGCGGCGGCGGGAGCCACCACCGGGGTCGAGCGGGGCGCCGGCGCCCTCGCGCTCATCGCCGCCGGCGCGCTCCTGGTGCTGGCCTGGAGGCGGCCGCCGACGCCCCTGTCCTCGTCCTCGGAGCCCTCATCGCCGTGACGACCGATCCTGCCCGCAGGCAGGCCGACTGGACGGGCATCGATCCCGACGGCCCCGAGGCGGGCGCGCTCCTGAAGCTCAGGGACGACCACCGGGTGGTCTTCGAGCGGTAGCCACCGGCGCGACAGGGCCCCCGGCGAGCGAGGTCCCCGGCCTCGCCTCGCCGGCCCCCGGTGCGATCCGCGGCCGCCGTCTCGCCTCGGGCGCCCTCTTCCCCCACTTTGTGGGCCCGTTCGTCACACCCCAGCAGAGGCAACACCATGCGGACGCACCGCCTCCTCCCAGCGGCAGCCCTCGTCGCGCTCGCCGCGCACGCTCCAGCCCTGGCCGCCCAGGAGCCCGTCGTGGATCCCGGACTCTACGCCACCATGGCGTGGCGTCTCGTGGGTCCCTTCCGTGGGGGCCGCTCCGTGGCCGTCGCGGGGGTACGCGGCCAGCCCCGGGTCTACTATTTCGGCGGCGTGGGCGGCGGCGTGTGGAAGACCACCGACGCCGGCATCACCTGGGGCAACGTCACCGACGGGTACGTGAACACGGCTTCGGTGGGCGCCATCGCCGTGGCGCCCTCGGACCCCAACGTGGTCTACGTGGGCATGGGGGAGGACGCGCCCCGGGGCGTCACCACGAGCCACGGTGACGGGGTGTACCGCTCCACCGACGCGGGAAAGACATGGACCCACCTGGGGCTGGACGCCACCCGCTCCATCTCCCGGATCGTGGTTCACCCCACGGACCCCGATCGGGTCTGGGTCGCCGCCCAGGGGTCGCCGTACGGTCCCACGCAGGAGCGGGGCATCTACCGCTCCGGCGACGGGGGCAGGACGTGGGAGAAGGTGCTCTTCGTCAACGAGAACGCCGGCGCCAGCGACCTGAGCATGGACCCCTCCAACCCCCGGATCCTGTACGCGGCGTTCTGGGACTATACGCGCCACCCGTGGAAGATGCGCTCGGGCGGGGCGGGGAGCGGGATCTGGAAGAGCACCGACGCCGGCAGCACGTGGATGCGGGTCGGTGAGGGGCTGCCGGACCTCATGGGCAAGGTGGGCGTCTCGGTATCGGGCGCGAACCCGGACCGGGTGTACGCCATCGTGGAGGCGGAGCCCGACGGCGGCGTCTTCCGCTCCGACGACGCCGGAGCCACCTGGACCCGTGTGAACCACACCCGGGGGCTCCGCTCCCGGCCGTGGTACTACATGGAGATCTACGCCGACCCGGGCGACGAGAACACGGTCTACGTCATGAACGCGCCCCTCTGGAGGTCGGTGGACGGCGGCAAGACGTTCCAGTCGCTTCGCCAGGAGCACGGTGACAACCACGACCTGTGGATCAACCCCGACGACCCGGACAACTTCATCAACGGCAACGACGGCGGCGCCGCGGTGACCTTCAACGGCGGCGAGACGTGGTCCACGCTGCGCAACCAGCCCACCGCCCAGTTCTACCGGGTCAACACGGACAACCGCTTCCCCTACCGGCTCTACGGCGGCCAGCAGGACAACTCCAGCGTGGTCATCAAGAGCCAGGACCTGAACGCCGGCGGCATCGGGTGGGGCGACTTCCATCCCTCGGCGGGGTGCGAGAGCGCGTACCTGGCCTTCGACCCCGACGACCCACGCTACCAGTACGGCGGCTGCTACCTGGGCCAGATCAGCGAGTACGACGAGCTCACCGGCCTCAGCCGCAACGTGCAGGCCGAGCCGGGCATGCCGGCGTCCATCCAGCCCAAGGACATGACGTACCGGTTCAACTGGAACGCGCCCATCGTGGCCTCGCCGGAGGACCCCAGCGTCATCTACCACGGCGGCAACGTCGTCCTGCGCACCCGGGACCGGGGGGACTCGTGGGAGGTCATCAGCCCTGACCTGACCCGGAACGACACCACCAAGCAGGGCCCGGGCGGCGGCCCCATCACCAACGAGGGCGCCGGCGGCGAGGTGTACGGCACCGTCTTCTCCATCGCGCCCTCTCCCCTGGACGCGGGGATCATCTGGACGGGCTCCGACGACGGCATGGTCTACGTGACCCGGGACGGCGGCGGCAGCTGGACCGACGTGACGCCCCCGGGGCTGGGCGAGGTCCAGATCAACGCCGTGGAGGCGTCGCCCCACGAGCCGGGCAAGGCGTACATCGCGGTGACCCGCTACAAGCTCGGCGACTTCACCCCCCTGGCCTACCGCACAGACGACTTCGGGGAGAGCTGGACCGAGATCGACGACGGCATCGCGGCGAACCACTGGGTCCGGGTGGTCCGGGAGGACACCGAGGTGCCCGGACTGCTCTACGCGGGAACCGAGCTGGGTGCCTATGCATCCTTCGACGACGGGGCCCACTGGCAGACCCTCCAGCTCGACCTGCCGGTG
>JASFRY010000165.1:0-8196 GCA_050114675.1 Gemmatimonadota bacterium
CTCGCCGTCCTCTCCGCATGTGGTGGAGGAGAGCAGGAGTCCGAGGCCATGCCCGAGACTTCGACCCCCGAGGCCCAGCCGGCCGCGGAGGCCGGACCCTCGGTGACGATCCTCCAGCCCCAGGACGGCGATACCCTCTCCGGCGACTCGGTGGTGGTCCGCCTGGCGGCGTCGGGCGTGGACATCGTCCCGGCGGGAGACACGGTGTCGGGGACCGGGCATCATCACCTGTACCTCGACGAGGACCTGGGCCAGCCGGGTGAAGCCGTCCCGACGATTCCCGGCCACGTGGTGCACCTGGGCACCGGGGCCAGCGAGTACGTCTTCAAGGACGTGGCGCCGGGGAACCATCGGCTCATCGCCGTGGTGGCGGACGGGATGCACGTCCCCCTGCAGCCGTGGGTCGTGGACACCGTGAACTTCGTGGTGCGGTAGCGCCCGGACCGCCGAGGGCCATGGACGAAGCCGCACGCACGGCCCCAGCCCGCGGGTCCCGCCCCTGGGGCTTCCGACGCCACCCCGTCGCCTGGATGGCGGCCCTCGCCGCCGTCCTCGTCGCGGCCTGGCTCGGCGTCCGATCGCTGATGCCGGCCACGGTCTCCGGCGTGGCCCTGGAGAAGCGGGACGTGGTGCGTACGCTGGTCCTCGTGGGCCGGGTCCGCCCGCCGTCGCGTGCGCGGGTAGGGGCCACCGTCGCCGGCACGGTAGAGCGCGTCCTGGTCCGTGAGGGCGACCGCGTGGCCCGCGGCGAGCTCCTCGTGGCCCTGGACGACCGCGAGGCCCGTGCCGCCGTGGCTCAGGCGTCGGCGGCCCTGACCGAGGCCACCGCCGAGACCCGGGCCGCCGTGGAGCAGGCGGAGAACGAGGCCCGGCAGGCGGCACGCGACCTGGAGCGCATCGAGGCGGTGTTCGAGGAGGGCGCGTTGACGCAGCAGCGGGTCGAGCAGGCCCGGCAGCGTGCCGACGACGCCCGCAGTCGCCTCGAGGCGGCCCGGGCGCGGACCGGGCCGGGCGGCAACGCCACGGTGGCCCGGGCCCAGGCGGCGCTGGACGTCGCCCGCGCCCGGCTCCAGCTGACCCGGGTGGTGGCACCCGCCGACGGGGTGGTGCTCACACGGAGCGTGGAGCCGGGCGACGCCGTCCAGCCGGGACGGGCCCTCCTGGACCTGGCCCTGGACGGGCCCACCGAGCTCGTGGTCTTCCCGTCGGAGGACAATCTGGGCCAGCTCCAGGTGGGTGCGCCCGCCACCGCTTCCGCCGACGCCTATCCCGACAGCGCCTTCCCGGCCCGGGTGTCCCTCGTGGCGCCGTCGGTGGATCCGGCCCAGGGAACGGTGGAGGTGCGCCTGGCGGTCGACGACCCGCCTTCGTACCTGCGGCCCGAGATGACGGTGTCGGTCAACATCGAGGCGGGGCGCAGCGCCGACGCTCCGGTGCTGCCCGAGGAGGCCGTGCGCGGCCTGGGCACCGACGCGCCCTGGGTGGCCGTGGCCAGGGAAGGCCGGCTCGCGCGCCAGCCGGTGAGGGTAGGGCTCCGCGCCGACCGCTACGTGGAGATCCTCTCGGGCGTTGAGCCCGGCGAGCTGGTCGTCCCACCGGACGGATCCCCGGAGCTGGGTGACCGGGTACGGGTGCGCCGCCCGCCGGAGGGGTGACGTGCCCTTCGAGCTCTTCGTCGCGCTCCGCTACCTCAGAGACGGCCGCCTCCAGACCTGGCTCATCCTGGCCGGCGTAGGGGTGGGCGTCGGCGTCATCATCTTCCTGTCCGCCCTCATCAACGGCCTCCAGCAGAGCCTGGTCGACCGGACCCTGGGCAGCCAGGCCTACGTGGTCGTGCGTCCGCCGGAGGAGATGCCGCGGGTGCTGGACCGACCCGACTCGGCACTCCGCGCCACGGTGGTGCAGCGGCCGCCCCAGCGGGTCCGCTCCATCGTGGAGTGGCAGCGGGTGGAAGGACTGCTGCGCCGCACGCCCGGCGTGGTGGCCGTGGCTCCCACCGTGGCGGGGCCCGCCATGGCGGCACGGGGCCCGGGCTCCACCGCGGTGACCATCCGGGGCATCGACATCGACAGCTACGAGCCCATCGTGGACCTGAGGGGGCGCGTGGTGGACGGCACCTTCGACCTCACAGGCTTCAAGGCCGTGGTGGGCACCGAGCTCGCCCGCGAGCTGGGGCTGGACGTGGGCGGTCGTGTGCGCATCCAGGCCGCCGGTGACCGGGGCGGCGTCTACACCGTCTCCGGGATCTTCGACCTGGGCAGCAAGGACCTGAACGAGCGATGGATCTTCGTGTCGCTCCGGGGCGCCCAGACCATGTTCGACCTGGAGGGGGGCGTCTCGACCCTGGAGGTGAAGGGTACGGAGATCTTCCAGGCCGAGGACCTGGCCGCCCGGATCCGGGACCGCACCGGGCTGCAGGCGGAGAGCTGGATGGCGCGCAACGGGGACCTCCTGGTGGGGCTCCGCTCCCAGAGCCAGTCCAGCATCATGATCCAGGTCTTCGTGATCCTGGCCGTGGCGCTGGGCATCGCCAGCGTGCTGGCCGTCTCGGTGGTCCAGAAGTCCCGGGAGATCGGGATCCTCAAGGCCACGGGGACACGGACCGGATCCGTGACCCGCATCTTCCTCTACCAGGGCGCCATCCTCGGGGTCGCCGGCTCTCTCATCGGCATCGCCATCGGCGCCTCGCTGGCCCTCTTCTTCGCCAGCCTCGCCACCAACCCCGATGGCACGCCCCGCTTCCCGGTGGACCTGAACCTGGTGCTCTACGGCCGCTCCATGGCGGTGGCCCTCACCGTCGGGCTGCTGTCCGCCATCCTCCCGGCACGCCGGGCGGCGGGCATGGACCCGGCCACGGTGATCCGGAATGGCTGACGGCGCCCCGACCCTTCTCCAGGCCCGAGCCCTCACCAAGACGTACGGGGAGCGGGTGGTGACCCGGGTGCTCAAGGGGATCGACCTGGAGCTCCGCGCCGGCGAGTTCTGTGCCCTCACCGGGCCCTCGGGCTCGGGCAAGACGACGCTGCTCAACCTCATCGGGCTCCTGGACCGGCCCACCGAGGGCCGCATCCTCCTGGACGGCCACGACACCGGGTACCTGGACGACGACGCCCGCACCCGCCTCCGGGCGGAGGCCCTGGGCTTCGTCTTCCAGTTCCATCATCTCCTCACGGCGTTCACCGCCGCGGAGAACGTCATGATCCCCCTCATGTCGGTGCACGGGCGCCGGGAGGGGTGGATGCGGTCACGGGCGCTGGAGCTGTTGGAAGAGGTTGGACTCGCGGACCGATCCGACTACCGGGTCATCGACCTCTCGGGCGGTCAGCAGCAGCGGGTGGCCGTGGCCCGGTCGTTGGTCATGGACCCCCCGCTCATCCTGGCCGACGAGCCCACCGGGAACCTGGACACCGAGGCCGGCACCCAGGTGCTCCGGCTCATGCGCTCCTTCAACGAGCGCCGGGGCGCCGCGTTCCTCATCGTCACCCACGACGAGCACATCGCCGCCCGTTGCGACCGGGTCGTCCACATGGTGGACGGACGGGTGGATTCGGACACGCGCAACGGCGGAGCCCGAGACGCGGATCTCCCGACGGCGTGACCTCCGACGGGCAGGTTCGGGCGCATCCCTGCCGGAGCGGCCGGGGCGCCCCTCGAATCCTCAGAACGCCATGAGCTTGGTGACCTTGAAGCTCAGCAGGCGGTCGACGATCGCGCCGCTGCCGGCGGAACGGCGCTCGGTGTAGACCAGGAAGAGGTCGCTCAACGGCGCGTGGATGAAGTTCAGGCGCACGTTGGTGAAGACCTCGTCGGTCTGGGCGTTGTACTGCACGAAGGCCGTGGTGAAGAAGCGGGTCGACAGCGCCCAGTTGATGCGCCCGCCGTACACGTCGGCGCTGAAGGCCGTGTCCGGGAGGGTGATCTCGTTGCGGTCGGCGAAGAGGTCGAAGGCCAGGTGGGGATTCACCCGCCAGAGCGCACCCAACCCCACGGAGCGGCGATCGCCGTTGAAGTAGCCGCCCTGGGTGTAGCTCACGCTCCCCGAGAAGGCCCGTCCCGCGTTGGACTGATAGGAGACGGTCTTCTCGGAGAAGGCGTAGTCGCCCACGGGCACCACGGCTCCCGCCCGGATCCGGAACTCCTCGTCCAGCCGCTCGAAGCGGTCGGCGTACGACACGTTGAAGCTCCCGCCGTCCTGAAAGCTCACGCCGAAGCCCGCGGTGGCGTTGCGGGTCAGGAGGAGCCCGCCGGGGTCGGTGACGTACGTGACCTCGGCGTAGGGATTGACCTCCTGGACGGCGCGCATGGGCGGAACCGGGTGAACGCCCACGGTGGCGTACCCCTCGCGGATCCCCGTACGCCGCACGAAGCCCACGCCGGGGTCGAAGCGCTGACCCACCCGCTTCACGAACGCCGACGCGTCCCACAGCCGGTCCCGCCATGCCGCCGAGAAGCGGCCCGCCCAGGCGTCACCCGCACCCCTGGCGCTGTCGTCGGTGCCCGCCAGGTACGAGTTGACGATGAGGTTGCCCAGGAGGTGGACGTTGGCGTCCACGCCGTAGCTCCGGTTGTACCCCCCCGAGCCGTCGGTGGCCTGCCGGTTCACCAGGATGGCGCCCACGTCCGAGTCGCCGGCCACGTTCCTGCGCAGCCGGGCGACGGCGAAGTTCTCCGCCGGGTAGCCCCGCTGAGACTGGGTCTGCATCTCCAGCAGCCCCACGTTCCACCCGCCCGCCTGCCCCGTGAGGCGGCCGCCGCCCAGGATGGGGATGGGGAGACCGGCATCGTCGAGGCCGATGCGGCGGGAGTGGAAGATGGTGAAGTCCCTCAGCGACGAGCCCATGCGCACGTTGCGCTCGGTGACGTCGCCGAAGGTGAAGGTGCCGGCGTTCTCCAGGAAGAAGTCGCGCTTCTCGGGGAAGAAGAGAGAGAAGCGGGTGAGGTTGACCCGCTCCTGGTCCACCTCCACCTGGCTGAAGTCCGTGCGGAAGGTGGCGTCGGCGGTCATCCGGGGCGTGATGCCCCACTTGATGTCGAAGCCGCCATCGAACCCGTTGCTCCCCGCGCCCGAGGAGGTGAGGGAGCCCGAGGCGTCGGACGCCGACACGTAGGGCTTCACGGTGAGGTTCCGTCCGGCCTTCAAGCCCTCGAACCCGTGGATGGTGCCGGCCCGGGCCATCTTGTGGATGAGCTCCCTGCGGGCCAGGGGCGCCCAGTACGTGTCCTCGCTCTTGCGGCGGATCCGGCGCGCGAACTGGAAGCCCCACGACTGCTCGCCCGGCTCCTCGGAGAAGCGGAGCGTGGTGAAGGGGATGGCCATCTCCACCGTCCACGCCGAGTCCAGCACGGCGGTGCGGTACTGGATGACGCCCTCCCACTCCAGGTTGTAGTTCCGGCTGTTGTCGAAGACCTGCCCGTCCTTGATGGCCCCGCCCGGGTTGAAGAGGAACATGAAGGCGTTCCGGCGGTCCAGGAACGGATCGATGGTCACGCCGAACATGTCCGAGTCGTGGGTCTCGAAATCCTGCTCGAGGCTCGGCACCACCAGGCCGTCCATGTCCGAGTCGTAGCACACGGCCAGGATGTACAGGTTGTCCTGGTCGTAGAGCACCCGCACCACGGTCTGCTCGCTGGCGGGCATGCCCGTGTCGGGGATGGTCTGCACGAACCCCCCGATGGGCTCGGCGTCGGCCCACGCCGCGTCGTCGGGGCGCCCGTCGATGACGATGCGGCCTTCCGTGCGGTGGACCCGGGCCTCGGGGCGGGGCGCCGTCTCCACGTCGATGGGCCACGAGACGTCGGACGTCCCGCTGCCACGACGGTCGTCGTCATGGTCGGCGGCCTGGGCGGCGGCAGCCCCCGGGAGCCCCAGCACCACGATCAGGGCAGCCGTGAAGCTCCCGACGCGGAGGGCGGAGACGAGACGTCGCACCGGCATGGTATGCGTCCTCACCACATGGTTATGCGTGGATATGCTTCGGGAGGGAGGGCCAACGACGAGGCATCGTGGGGGGAAAGCCCGCGACAGGCAAGGTGCCGCACGGCCCCAGATTCCGTGCGCGCCCTTTGCGCAAGAACAGGAATCAGTCGTATTCTGACTCGGCTGGGGACCGACGGCGGCCGTGGGTGGGGACAGGAAAGGCTCCGGCGCGCGGGTGGGACGCCCCATCCGCAGCACGCGATCGACATCTCTCAGCGTGACGTGAGGGCCACGAATGAGACGACTTCCGCTCGCGGTGCTCTGCATCGCGCCCCTGTACCTGGGACTGGCCGCCGGCACCGGCCTCTCCCAGCGGGAACCCTCCGGCGGAACGACCCACATCCTTCCCGGGACGGCCGACACGCTCACGGCCGACTCGGCCAACGGCGTGATCCTCTGGACCTGTCGCCGCTGCCACGGCACCACCGAGCAGAAGGGCAACATGTCCCTGGCCGACTTCGACGTCACCCGGCTCCCCGAGAAGGGTGAGCTCGCCGAGAAGATGATCCACAAGCTCCGGGGCGGCATGATGCCCCCGGCCGGCCACAAGCGTCCGCCCCAGCCCGTGCTCGACGCGCTGGCCACCACCCTCGAGGCGACGATGGATGCCGCCGCCGAGGCCGACCCCAACCCGGGGCACCGCACGTTCCAGCGCCTGAACCGGGCCGAGTATGCCCGCTCGGTGAAGGAGCTCCTGGGCATCGACGTGGACGCGAGCGCGTTCCTGCCGTCGGAGACCATGAGCGAGAACTTCGACAACATCGCCGACGTGCAGAACCTCTCCACGACGCTCATGGAAGGATACCTGCGCGCCGCCGCCTACGTGAGCCGGGCCGCCGTGGGGGACCGCGACGCCGGGCCCAGCCAGAGCACGTACAAGGTCCCCAAGACGGCCTCCCAGATGCACCACGTGGAAGGCACGCCCCCGGGGACGCGCGGCGGCATCGCCGTGGTGCACAACTTCCCCGCGGACGGGGACTACACCTTCAAGCTGGAGCTCCATCCCGGACCCACGGGCTTCCTGTACGGCATGACCACCCCCAAGCCCGAGCACCTGGAGGTGTCCATCGACGGACAGCGGGTGGCGGCCCTCGAGGTGGACCGGTGGATGTCCGAGTCGGACCCCAACGGGATGCGCATGGAGACCGATCCCGTCCACGTCAGCGCCGGCCCCCACCACGTGGCCGCGGCCTTCGTGAAGACGTTCGAGGGCCCGGTGGACGACCTGGTGAAGCCGGTGGACTACACGCTGGCCGACGCCATGATCGGGGGCGCCTACGGGGTCACCACCCTGCCCCACCTGCGGGACCTGGCGGTGAACGGGCCGTTCAAGGTCACGGGGGTGTCGGACACGCCGAGCCGGCGGCGCGTCTTCACCTGCAGGCCCATGGCGCCGGACCAGGAGCACGCCTGCGCCCGGGAGATCCTGCAGCGCCTGGCCACCGACGCCTACCGGCGCCCGGTGAGCGACAAGGACCTCACGGACCTCATGGGCTTCTACGACCAGGGCGCCGAGGGCGGCGGCTTCGAGGGCGGCGTGCGCACCGCGCTCCAGGCCCTCCTGGTGAGCCCCCACTTCCTCTTCCGACTGGAGACCGCACCCCCGGGTGTCGCACCCGGCCAGACCTACGCCATCAGCGACCTGGACCTGGCATCGAGGCTGTCGTTCTTCCTCTGGGCGCTGCCCCCGGACGCGGAGCTCCTGCAGGTCGCCGAGGCCGGGAAGCTGTCGGACCGGGACGTGCTGGACGACCAGGCGCGGCGCATGCTCGCCGACCCCCGGGCCGAGGCTCTGTCCACCCGGTTCGCCTCCCAGTGGCTCCGGCTCCAGGACCTGGAGAAGATCCACCCCGACGCCCAGCTCTACCCCTACTACGACAACACGCTGGCCGAGGCCATGCGCCGCGAGACCCAGCTCTTCTTCAACAGCGTGGTGCGCGAGGACCGGAGCCTTCTGGACCTCCTCACCGCCGACTACACCTTCGTCAACGAGCGTCTGGCCCGTCACTACGGCATCCGGGGCATCACCGGGGACCGGTTCCGGCGCGTCCACATGACGGACGAGAACCGACGGGGACTCCTGGGCCAGGGAAGCATCCTCACCATGACCTCCCATGCCGACCGCACCTCTCCGGTGCTCCGGGGCAAGTGGGTCCTGGAGGTGCTCCTGGGCTCCCCGCCGCCCCCGCCGCCGCCCAACGTCCCGGCCTTCGAGGCCA
>JASFRY010000166.1:0-8166 GCA_050114675.1 Gemmatimonadota bacterium
AGGGGGAGGGTCTTCATGTCGTCTACCCGGATCTGCCATCTGGGGGCGGGGACATTGCGTCTCAACTGCGCCCCATGAATGCCCGTCCAGGTTGTGCACCGCAAGGCGTATATCATGCGGCCCCCCGCCGCGGATTACCACGCCCACGTCGTCCTCTGCGTGCCGGAGATCCTGTGGCGCCCCGTCCGGCGTGCGGGTAGTGCCCCTCAGTCGGAGGTGCCCTGGGCGGATTCCCCGGGCGTGTCCTCCTCCTCGACGAGCCCGGGCCGTGGGCCACGGCGCACGCGAAGCTCGAATACGTCGGGGCGGGCATAGTGACCGGCCGCGTCGAGCTGCCAGCGCGGCCCGATGATCTGGTCCGGGTGGATGTCGGCGTAGAGAATGCCTTCCTCGGCTTCGAGGGGGCCCGCGACGATCTTGCCGTCGGGATCGACGATGAGGCTCAGGCCGGGGTTGATCCACCCGTCGATGCCGCCCAGGAACTCGGCCTTGAACGGAAGCTCGTCGGGGATGTCGTCCTTGTGGAGGGCTTGGCACGCCCCCACGACGAAGCACCGACTCTCCTTGGCGATATGCCGCATGGTGGAGATCCAGGGCTCGCCCCGGTCCCACGTCGGAGCGATGTGGATCTGCTGACCCCGGGCAATGAGGTATTGCCGCGCCAGGGGCATATAGTTCTCCCAGCAGAGGAGCCCCCCGACGCGGGCGAAGGGCAGATCGAACACCTCGAGGTCGCTGCCGGCGGCCCGACCCCAGACGAGCCGCTCGCCGGCCGTGGGGATCAGCTTCCGGTGCTTGCCGAGGACGCTGCCGTCGGGTCCGAGATAGAGCAGCGTATTGAAGAGCGTCGAGTCGCTGCCCTCGGAATTGCGCTCGTTGATGCCCATGGCCACCGCCACGCCACGCTCCCGCGCGGCCCCGGCGAGGCGCTCGACGGCCGGTCCCGGCACCGAGACCGCATTGGCATGGAGGCGGGAATAGAGCGCTCGCAGCGGAGCGGTCTTTCCCGGAGGAATGAACCAGACCCAGAGAGGGTAGGCGGGGACGAACGCCTCGGGAAACACCACGAGGGAGGCTCCGTTGTCCGCCGCCTCTTCGATCAGGCGGCAGGCCTTCGCCAGCGTCTCCTCCAGGTCCAGAAAGACGGGTGCGGCCTGGACGGCCGCGATCTTGAAGGCTTCGTTCACCGGCGCGCGACTCCTGAGGAGGGTCCGTTGCTGACGGCTGTGGGGCTACGCCGCGCGACCACAATGCCGCGTGCGCCGCGCGGGGTGCAAGCGGTTCGCGCTCAGTCGCCTCCGATCAGGTGCGGACCACGGCCAGGGATCTCCCCGCGTGGAGAGGCATCACAGGGCTGGGGCCGGGCATCCGTTCCATGCGCTCTCCTGCAGCAGCCGCGCATGGGCGATCTGGAGGAGCTGAACGCGTCGGAGCTCCGGGCGACCACCGCGGCGGCATGGGGGTGGAGGGGGAGCCGCGGGTCGAAGTCCCACGCGGTGAGGACGTCCCCGAGAGGGGGGTAGGCGCATCACGACGGGCGGTCGCCCCGCGCGTCCGCCCCGTCGGGCGTCCTTCGATCGTATCGCATGGCCGGGAGCCCGAGCTGGCGCCGCAGGAATGCGATCTGCCCGAGATGGTAGCTGTCGTGCTCGGCGAGGAACGCCATCGCATCCAGGGCGCGTCCGCCCGGGATGGGCAAGGTCTGGGGGGTCGGTGCGTCCACGTCGTCCGCGTCGAGATCTCCGAAGCGCTCGGCCAGATGGGCGCTCACCCTTCTCCATGCATCCAGAAGCTCTCCGAGGGCAGGCATCTCACGGATGTCCTCGATGGAGTCGACGTCCGCCAGCGCGGTCCCGATGGGATTCGGGAGGGGTGCGCCCAGGAGATCCGCGAGGAAGTGGCGCGCATCGGTCAGGTGCGCAACGAGGAACGAGATGCTGTTGCCGCCCCCTCGGAGCCGCGCATTCGCCAGTGACTCGGAGAGATCCGTGGTGCAGTTGAGGAGGAGGTCCGTGTTCAGGTCGAAGATCTTCGCGAGGGCCTCAACGCGTGGCTCCATGGTACGATCATCCTGTCGGTATCGATCTGCCTCGCTCATCTACCCCCCTCCCCGGCCCGAAGAACGGAAGGAGCCCGGCGTCCGGGCCTTCTCTACGGTCAGACGCCACGATACCGTCCTCCCTCCAGACTGCGCATCGACCGCGGCGGTCGCGCGTCGACGGCTGCACCAAGGAATGGCTTGTCGGACGGTGGCGCGCCACCGTCGGCGGCGTCACCGCTTCGTGCGGAGGTCCTGACGCTCGAGAACGGTGCGTCGGTCGCCGTTTCCGTTTGCCCACTCCCGTTGCTTCCGCCGCCCCCGGCTGTATGTTTACTTTGTTGCGCAAAGTACTGTGTAGCGCTGTGTTGTAGAGTGGTGAGCATGGCTCGCCGCGAAGGATCCGGGTTCACGGGGAGGGAGCGATGAAGAAGTGGCTGCGACGCATCCGCGGCGCGATCGGGATGGGCCTCACCTGGGCGTTGGCGTGGTTCGCCGTGGGCATGGTCCTTCTGCTCATCGTCGGCTTCGGTGCCGCGGACGTGCCGTTCCCTCTCGGCTTCGGGTTCCTCGGCTTCCTTGCCGGGGTCACCTTCTCCGGGATTCTGGGAATCGTCGAGGGTCGCCGTACCTTCGACCAGATGTCGCTCCCGCGCTTCGCACTGTGGGGAGGCGTCGGGGGTCTTCTGTTCTCCGGGGCCTTCGTCTGGATCGCGGCCCTGGGCGTGGACGTTCTTCTCGTGCTGGCGCCCGTGTTCGCGTTCGCAGGTGCGGGCTCGGCTGCCGGTTCGCTGGCCCTCGCGCGCCAGGGCGAGAACCGCGGATCGCTCCACGCCGGCGTAGATCTGAACGACGTCGTGCCTGCCGATGACGAGATGGAGTGAGGTCCGTCTTCGCCTCTGGCCCCATCTCATGGCCAGCCTGCCTTTTCGCGCTTCTCACCCCAATTCAGTCCGAATCGGAGATTGGCAGGGGACGCATCAAGAAGGCCAGAGTGATCTCCTCGTCGGTTCCGCAGCTCACCACCACACTGCGTCGTTCCGTAACCAGGCCTGCCCCGGACGCGCCGATCAACGCGGCGGTCGTGATGGAGAGAAATGACCAGAGGGAGCTGTCTGGGCTCACCATGTACTCCTCCGTGTGGCCTCCCGCATCTAGTGCTCTGTGGCCGAAATCCGTTGACATTCGAGCGCCGCTGCATCCCCTGTGGACGCGTTGCTCCTCCTGGATTCCGGCCACGGAGCACTAGTTGGTGGATGCAGGAGTGAGCTGTGCACGCACCACATACTGGACATCGAGGTCGTCGACGACCACGGCCCAGAACTGGTCTCCCCGCACGTGGGGACGAAGCCACGAGTAGAGATGGAGCGGATTCCTAACCGTTCGCAGGTGACGACCCGATCGGTCGTAGACGTCGAACACCTCGCCGTTCTCCACCGGCGTCCTCACCCAGAGTTGTCCCTCGTCGGACAGGAACATCCCCGATACGGCGGGGCGTATCTCAGGGACCTTGGACCAGTCCTGGTTCGCACCTCCCATCTGCAGCATCTGCTCGCGGACCGACGCGATGGCGGAATCCCGCTCCGACGGGGGGATCGCCACGGTGGCGCGCCGTGTCTCCAGCACGAGGGTGGTATCACCTCCCGGCACCCACCGGGCGACTCGATACGAGGGATCACCGTAGACCGTGGACCACACGACGCCCCGGGGATCGATCAGGGTCTCTCCCTGAGGGAAGTACGGTACACCGAAGTACGCCCGCGAGCGGCCGTCGGCAGACTGCCAGAAGAACGAACCGGGGGGATCCTCCGGATCGATCCGAGGATTGGGCGGCATGGGCAGGGAGTCCACGGGGTTCATCTCCGAGTCGTAGACCCGCATCACGTTGCGAATCGGTGGACCGAGCGCGATCGAAGGTTTCCAGACCCGGTCCGATTCGACCATGGCGCCGGCCCAGATGAAGCCCCGTCTCAGCACCCGAAGGGGAGCGGACCACTGGAAGCCGGCCTCGGGGTCGAAGACGGACATCCGGGCATTCTGATGGTCCGGCACCCAGAGCGTGCCGCGGCTGTCCCGCATCAGGCCGTACGCGGCCTCGAGCTCGCCGGGGCCACCGCCCTTCCCTCCCCAGGTCGCGAGGTAGGTGCCCTCCGCGCCGAAGACGCGCACCTCCTGCGAAGGTCCGTCCAGGACCGCAAACCGGCCATCATCGAAAACGACGAAGCCCCGGAGGCCCCCGAAGGATGACGGGCCGGAGTCGTCGACCGTGCCGACGCGGAAGGTCTCCTCCAGGGCCCATTCCTGCGCTGGACTCCCAGCCGGCGTATTCACGGCGTGGATGGTCCCGGTCGCGAGCGTATCGACGTTGACGCTCCACCCCGTGGCATCCTCGGAGGTCTCACAGGCGCAGAGCACCAGGGCGGGCAGGACGATCCACAGCCCCTTCATTCGCCCCCCTTTTCAGACGCTGTTGGGTGTAAGCTGCGGATCACCATGCCGACTCGGAGCGGAAGCCGCAAGAAGGGTGGGCAGGGCGTAAGCGCGACGAGCGCTGTCGAACCGGATCGAGCGTTCTTGACCCTCCACGGCATTCGACTCGGGACGATCCTTCGAACACCGGGTAACCGACAAAACGCCGGGGCGTACCCATACCCGACGTGAGGCTTTCGCTTGCACAAAGGGACTCTCGATGACCGGGTCGATTCTCCTCTCGATCGCGTTGCTCATGTCTGCCCCTGCGGACACTCTGCGGATTGGCGATCCTTCCCTGCACGTGCTGCTGGCCGCCGGGACGGATACGGTCGACAACTACGTGGTGCAGGGGGGCGAGAGGCGACCTCTCGGGACCTCCATAGAAACCAGGTCGGAGATCCCGGAGGGCTTTCTGATCGTCCAGGAGAACAGGGGTGCGGACGGGACTCTCTTTTCGCTCGATTCCATTGTGGTTGCCGACCGAACCCTGGCGACGGTGTGGCACGGAGACGTGACGCCGACTGGGCGTCGCCACGTCGTCTTCTCTGACGGTCGAATGACGGGTGTGGCCGTGGATACACTGGGCCAGGAAACGTCTCTGGACGCCGAGGTACCACCGGGGCTGCTCGACTACAGCGTCTTTGCGCTCGTCGCGAACTACCTGCCGATGTCGCCCGGATACAATGCGGTGGTCGCGACGTACGACATTGCCCGAGGTGCCATCTACGTCCCGCTGGAGGTGGTCGCCGCCGAAGACGTGACCCTCGGGGGAACGACGCTCGAGGCATGGCGCATGGAGATCCACCTGGGCGCGCGGAGCGTGACCCGGTGGATCGAGCGAGAGACGCGACGAGAGATCAAATGGTCCGTGGCCGTCGGCGACGCAGAGATGGTCGGGGAGCGGCGCAACGACTGACCGACCTCCCGGCTACACTTCGACGAGCCGCCCTTGCACCCCCGCGGCGCTGCCCCGCTGGTTGGAGGAACCTACCACCCGGAGGGTCGGTGATCCCCGGCGAGGTCACGCAGCTCCCGCAGGCTTCTTCCCTCGGAGGGTCCGTTGATCCTGCGGACAACATCCCGCCGAGCACACGCGTCATGTTCATCTGCAAGCGGTGACGTGGAGCGGCCTGCCGACGGGCCCGGGCTGCGCGCGAGGTCCAGCTCCGCCTCGGCTGCCCTGGCGAGGTCGGCCAACGACCGGGATCGCCGGACGACGGCCGGGAGGCGGCCCCAGTGCCGCTCGGGGACGACGCTGTTGAGACCGGTGAGACGTGGCTCCATCCTGCTCTTCGCCGGCGTGCTCTTCGGCTGCGGGACGCCCTCTCCTTCCGTGGTGGCCCGGGGATCCCATTGCTATGTGCTGACCGTAGGTCCGTGGTCAGCGGTTCCGGATCACGGCCTGTCGGTGCCCCGGGTCATTCAGTTGGCGCCTTCTCGAGACCATCCATGGCGGAAATGGCTGCGCAACGACACGGGCTACCACGTTGCCCGCGCCTGGCAGGCGGATGGGTCGCCCTCCATGGCCTTCGACCTGTGGCGGCACACCAGGGGGGACTCGGTTCGGGTCGGTCCATTCCTGAGGCCCGCCGGCTACACCTTGACGTTGGCGGAAGGAGATCCACCCCTCTCCGGTACGATGACGTTCTTCACGGACGGTGTGCCTCCAGCCCCGCCGCCGCCCCCTCAGGCTGCCGTGGTGGCCCGTCCGACACCCTGCCCTTCATCATCGGAGCGTGATCAGAATCCGTGATCGAGGTTTCCACGCCGAGATCCCGGTCTCTAACCCCCCTCGTTCCCGGTCTCCTCTGCCAGGAAGCCGTCGATAGCGCGGGTGTTCTGTGCCATCTGGACCGCGAGGTACCATCTCGTTCGCAGGGGGTACGACTGCTGCCGTTGACGCCGCGCGGCATCCAGGGGCTCGGAGATACGAAGGGGATATCCGTGGATCAGGCGGAGATCGATCGAGCACTGTACCAACGGCCGAGCCCGTCACGTTCAGCGGCTGCTCGGACTCGGTTCGGCTGGACCTCCGTTCTCTCGGGCCTGGTCGTGCTCGCAACGACCGGATCTGCCCTGAACGCACAGGTTCCCGCGCTTCCGCCCGGCGCGCAATCGCACTGGGTGGTCGATCAGCCCTTCGAGATCGTCGGGTACGTGACCTTCGACCCGGCAGACGTAACCGGCATGCTGCCCCCCGAACTCAGGTTC
Organism: Gemmatimonadota bacterium; assembly: GCA_050114675.1. GTDB lineage: Bacteria > Gemmatimonadota > Gemmatimonadetes > Longimicrobiales > Gaopeijiaceae > SZUA-318. The sequence continues at coordinate 6,722 of JASFRY010000166.1, forward strand.
CTGACCGTCTCGGAGCTGGCCGCGCGGGGGATCCCGTGGGCCGCGACCTTTCTGGCCGGACACGAAGACCAGGCCTCGTGGGGCATCTCATTCATCGAGCTGTTCCGGGCCAAGACCTTCAGCATCGATGGGCGCCAGCCGGAGTGGGGGCAGGACGGAGCAATCGCGCTCTGGTTCGCTCGGGTCGCTCCCGTGGATCCAAGTCACGCGCAGCTCGGGCCTGGCACACCCCTCCTGGTCCTCGACTTCTCGGTGCCGGACAGCGCCTACGCGGCATACATGCGGGCCAGGGGATATCAGGCCGCCTACGACTCCGCCCGTCTCGCGAGGAACGCAGAAGGTACGTGGAGAGGATCGTTCCGGTCCTCCGGCGCCAGCGTCACCGTCACGTGCACGCCGACGGGGCCGATCGGGGGCGGGCCTGAGTCCCGGGGGAGGCAGATCCTGATTCCGCCCGCTACCTCCGGTGGCGCCGCCGTCGTGCGCATCGCGTTCGTGGGGCACCGGGAGCAGCAGTGCAGGGAGCCCACCCCGTGGTTCCTGGGGGGCGACGGCCCCTTGGCCCGCGGGATCGTGGTCGAGCCGTCGAATGTGCAGTTCGGGTACGAGATGGTCGGAGGAACGTACGTCTCGGGGGGTCGGTGATCCCCGGCGAGGTCACGCAGCCCCTGCAGGCTTCTTCGCAATGAGGAGGCCTCGACCGGTCAGACCTTCGGGGTCGTGTCGGACCGAGGCGAAGCCGGCATTTTCGAACGCCTGGACGAGCTCTGCGGTCGTGAAGAGCCCCAGCTCGTGATGCTCGATTCGATGCTCGATTCCCTCCCCGGTACCGATCAGGTAGTGAAACTCGAGCTTTGAGACCCGCCCCTCGACCCTGGAGTGGCTCATCCGCACGATGTGACCGGTCGCGGTCTCGCCGGTATGGACGTAGATGCGCCCGGCGGTCCATGCCTCGGGAGAGAACCAGGGCTCGACCAGGGCGACGCCACCTGGCGAGAGGTGCTGCAGGAAGCAACCGGCGGCTCGCTCTACCGCGGACAGATCGGCCAGGTAGCCGATGGAGCTGAAGAGGCAGACGATGGCGTCGAACCGGACGCCCAGGTCGAAGGCGGCCATATCGCCAAGCCAGAAGTCGGCCGATGGGAGCTTGGCCCTCGCGAGCTCGACGAACCCGGGTTCGATGTCGAGGCCGCCGACGTCGTAGCCGTATCGTGACCTCAGCCTCACCGCGTGCTCACCCGTACCGCATCCCACGTCCAGAAGCCTGCGGGCACCTGGCGCCACTTCCTGCAACACCCGAGCGACCTGTTCCGCCTCGGCGTCGTAGTCCTTGAACGTGCCGTAGATGGCGTCATACAGCTCCGGCGCCTCTGAGAACATCCGACACCTCCTGCCTGCGTCGTGGGGATGCGCACCACCATGCCGCCCCGCAGTTGTAAGTCGTA
>JASFRY010000167.1:0-8158 GCA_050114675.1 Gemmatimonadota bacterium
CCGACGGCGTCCCGGTGAGCTACTCGGATCTGCGAGGGGATCTGATCATCACCGACGGTCGGGAGGGAGACTTCACCTCCATCGCGGTGAACCTCACCCGAAGGCAGGTGGTCGCCGGGAACCGCCCCGACGGAGAGGAGGGCCGAACGCTGTTCCTCCCCTTCGACGAGGCCATGAGCTCGCCCAACCTGGGAATGCCCCGGGAACAGATCGATCGTGTCCTGGGCAGCTGCCTGGAGGAGGGCGGCACGTTCGGCGCGTCGGCTCCCGTCGGCGGTGCCGTGGACCGCATCCGAGGCTGACCCGACGACCCTTCTCCATCGAGCTGCGAGGAAAGCGTGCGTTACCACCACCTGGGCATTCCCACCGCCGAGCACCGATCGGGAGAGCGGCACCTGGAGCACCTGGGGGTGCACGTATCGGGCTACGAAGACAGCCCCTACGGCGTGGAGTGGATGCGGTTCGATGCGGACTGCCCCCTGCCGGAGCTGGTCCGGACCGTCCCCCACGTGGCGTTCCAGGTCACCGACCTCGACGAGGCTCTGAAGGGCAAGGAGATCCTCATCGCGCCCAACAGCCCGTCCCCCGGAGTCCGGGTGGCGTTCATCGTCCACGACGGTGCCCCCATCGAGTTCCTGCAGATCGACGACGAGGACACGAGCGCGGCGGCGCATGACTGACTCCACGCTTCTCTCCCGGATCGACCACCTGGTCTACGCCGTACCGGACCTGCAGGCCGGCATGGATCGCGTCGAGGCCCTCCTCGGCGTGCGCCCTGTCCCGGGTGGGCGCCACCCCCACTACCGCACGCACAACGCCATCCTCTCCCTGGGCGACACCACCTATCTGGAGGTCATCGCACCCGATCCTTCCGCAGCGATTCCCGATCGGGGGATGCCCCTGGGCCTCCAGGACCTGACGGCGGAGCGCCTTGCCACGTGGGCCGTCCGCACCGAGCGGATCATGGCCGACGCGGCGGCGGCCGCGTCGAGCGGGGTGGGGCAGGTGGAGGCGGGAAGCCGACAACGGGCCGACGGGACGCTTCTCACGTGGAAGCTCACGGACCCGTACGCCATGCCCTTCGACGGGGCTCTGCCATTCCTCATCAGCTGGGGCGACACGCCCCACCCCGCGGCTTCGGCGCCCTGCGCCGGCACGTTGGCGAGCCTCCACATCGAGCATCCGGAGGCGGAGAGGGTCCGAGATGCCCTGACTCCCCTGGACCTCGGCGTGGAGGTGCGGCACGCCGATGCTGTGCGTCTGGTGGCCACGATCCGGACGGACCAGGGAACGGTGGTACTGACGTAGCCGTCGCGCGCGGTACGGGCCCTTCCGAGCCGTCGCGCATCCACGTGCCGGCGCTCCGGCCGCCGGGCCCGGCACGGACGGCTTGCCCGCCGCGCGCCGGAGGGGCCATGATGCAACCCGTCTGACGCCCGGGGGTGCGGGCGACGCCGAAGAGGACCAGGGCATGGAGGGCGCGGAGGCATGGCCGAAACCCGTCAGATGTTCTCCCAGCTGGATGTGGATCGCATCCTCCGGCGTGCCGCGGAGATCGAAGGCTCGGAGAGCGCTAAGCACCTCAGCATGGACGAGCTGAAGGTCATCGCTGCCGAAGCGGGGTTCGGAAGACAGGCCGTGGAGCGTGCCCTGGCCGAGGCCGCGGACGCAGCCACGGCATCCACCGCGCGACGCACGCCCGTCCAGAAGTGGGGTCTGGTGAAGACCCATCTCTCGACGTTGCGCGAGCTTCCCGTCCAGATCGACTCGGACGCGATGATGCGGATGGTGCGGCTCTTCCACCCCTACCGTGAGGGGCCCGCCCAGGTGCAGCTCGACGAAGGCCGGATCTCTTGGCAGGACCGGAAGGGCCTGCGCTTCTCCGTCACCTCGGCGGGAGGCATCACCGAGATTCGCGTCTACGTCTCCAGGTTCCTGCTGCGGAGGGGACGGTGGATGGGGTGGGTGAGCGCAGCGGCCGACCGGCTGGAGATGCTGGCATGGCTCGTCGCGGAGCGTGACCGCGCAACCCCGGGGAAGGCCCTGTCCCACCTCTCGCAGGGCTGAGTCGTGGGGTCCAGGGATTCCCATAACCAGGCGGGTGAAGCTCTGATGGACATGGACACCACCACCCTCGGCGACCTGGAGCTCTTCGGGTCGGCGGAGGGAGACACGGGCCTCTTCGGCCTCATCGACCGCACGTTCACATCCCGCGGCCGGACGGCACTTCGTGCGCGGATCGAACGGCCGTCCTCGGAGGTGGCGTCCATACGCCGCACCCAGGCGGCGGTACGGTTCTTCGCCTCGCATCCTCGGGCCGTGGCTCTGGACGAGGGCGAGATGGAAGAGGTGGCCCGCTATCTGGAGTCGAACATCCAGATCAGCGCCCGCTCTGCCCTTGCCTCCCGCGCCGAATATGCGTGGATGTCGCTCCGCTATCGCGACCTGCTCGGGGAGCTGCGCGAAGGCCTGGCGGCTGCGGTGGTGCTCTTCGGCCGGGTGGCGCACCTGAGCCGCACCCTGGGCTCCCTGGAGGCCCCGGGGGAGGTGGCGGATCTCGTGACACGCCTTGAGGCTACCGCTCAGGCGGTCCTGGATGCCCGGGACGGCGCCACCACCCTCCTGGAGGCCGACCGGAAGGTACGTCACGACCTCGGTGCGGCCGTGCTCCAGGCCCTGGACGACCTGGCTGAGCTGGATGCCCTCCGCGCCATGGCCGAGACCACGACGGCGCTGGGGTGGGTCTTCCCCGAGCTGGTGGAGTCCGACGCCTTCGAGCTCGACGCCGACGACGTGGTGCATCCGTCCGTGGAGGACGCGGTGGGCAATCCGGTCCTCCTCACCGGGGGGGAGCCCATGGTCTTCCTGACGGGCCCCAACATGGCGGGCAAGACCACCTACCTGCGCAGCGTGGCCCTGGTGGTGGTGCTGGGTCAGGCGGGTATGGGCGTGCCGGCCCGACGGGCCCGCTTCACGCCGGTGGACACCGTGTTCACCAGCCTCAATCCCGCCGACAACCTCCGGGCGGGGCTGAGCTACTTCCTCGCCGAGGTGATGCGGGTGAAGGCCGCCGCCGAGCTCCTGGCCGAGGGGAAGAGGGCCCTGGTCCTCTTCGACGAGGCGTTCAAGGGCACCAACGTGCGCGACGCTCTGGACGCCTCCGCCCAGGTCATCACGGGATTCGCCCGGGCCCGTCGGAGCGGGTTCATCTTCTCCTCCCATCTGGCCGAGCTGGTGGACGTCCTCAGGCCCCACCGGGCCATCCGCTTCCGGTGCTTCGACGGCGACATCGTCGGCGGAACGCCCCGGTACTCCTACCGCCTCTCCGAAGGCGTGTCGGAGAAGCGCTTCGGCTTGCTGCTCCTGCGCCAGGCGCGCGTCCCCGAGCTCATCGCCCGCATCCCCGCCTGAGCGTCCCGTGCCCATTCCCACCCTTCGCACCGAGCGCCTGCTCCTCCGACCCTTCCAGCAGGACGACGCGCCCGTGGTCCAGGCACTGGCCGGCGTCCCCGAAGTGGCGCTCACCACCCAGAACATCCCGTACCCCTACGAGGACGGGATCGCCGAGCAGTGGATCGCCACGCACCGCGAAAGCTGGGAGGACGGGACGTTCCTCACGCTGGCCGTCACGTGTCCTGCCGAGGGGCTGGTGGGCGCCGTGGGCCTGGACATCGACGCGTGGAACCGACGTGCGGAGCTGGGCTATTGGATCGGCCGTCCCTTCTGGGGCCGTGGGTACGCCACGGAGGCGGCGGCGGCCGTCATGGAGCTGGGGTTCGATCTCCTGGACCTGAACCGCATCGAGGCGCGCCATATGACCCGGAACCCGGCGTCGGGCCGTGTGATGCAGAAGGTGGGGATGGAGTTCGAGGGCGTGCATCGGCAATCCCTCCTGATCCGCGGCGCCTTCGAGGACATTGCGGTCCATGCCGCGCTGCAATCGGACGATCGCCCGGCCAGGCCGGGCAATACGTCCTGACCCGCGGGGGGTGACCGGAAGGACGCCAGAGGCCGCGTTCGCGCGGCCCGCGGCGGAACGGGCCTCAGCCCTCCTCCGGCTCTCCCATCCGGTCCGCCTCTTCGGTGAGCCTGTCGGCCAGGGCGTGCACCCTGCGCCGGCTCCGCCGCGAGACGGCGCTCCACAGCGCGCGTCCCAGCGCCCAGCCGCCCGCGCCCAGCGCTGCCGCCAACCCCAGCCCCGGTCCCAGGCCGCCGATTCCCTCCAGGCCCCAGGCCAGGCCGAACACCACGCCGTAGGCCGAGGGGATCCCGTGGAGCACGCCCCGTATGGCGTGGGTGTAGCGCTCCTCGACGCGGATCAGGGTCTCGTGCTCGGATGGCTTGATGGCCACCTGTCTGCTGAGGATGCGGTCGGAGGCGCTCCAGCGCACTGCCCCCAGCGCCTCACTCACGGTGCCCTGGGCCGGGACGCTCTCGTCGACCGCGGCCACGAGACTCTGAAGCGCGCTCCGGTCGAGCGCACGAGGCACGACCCGCGTCTGGCGGTGCATCGGGGCTTCGCCCAGCAGGAGCTCGGAAGAGCTGCGGCGGTGGTCGTCGAGCTCGGCGACCGCGCGTGCGACCATCCTGGGATCGATGCCGACCTCCCGGGCGATCTCCTCGAGCTCCGAGCCGCTCAACCCTCGCGCCAGGGAGTTGGGCGCGGCACTCCTGTCCAACTCGGCGGCGCGCTTGAGGATCAGCGCCACATCCTGGTCCGTGAACCTGCGCTCGCTCATGCGGTCCTCGCCGTGGAGGCGAAGGGAGGGTCGTATCGAGTACGTTCGGGTGGAGAAGGACCTTCAGTCAACGAGATTGCGGCGGGCCCGGGTCCCTGCGCATGATAGCCACGTCCCCCTCGCCAAGGAGCGCACGCCATGCACAGAGGCCTCCTCATCGTCGCCGCGGCCGCCCTGCTGGTCGCCTGCTCCGGCGCGACGCCCCCCGACGCACGCAGCGCCGCCGCCTCTTCCTGGTTCGACAACACGGGGCGCGACGACGTACTGAGTGGCGGCGTGAAGATGATCCCCATCCAGACGCCCGGCGGAACGTTCCGGGTGTGGACGAAGCGGGTGGGGAACAACCCGACCATCAAGCTGCTGCTCCTCCACGGAGGACCCGGAGCCACCCACGAGTACTTCGAGGCGGCCGACACCTGGCTGCCCGGAGCCGGCGTCGAGTACTACTACTACGATCAGCTCGGCTCGGCGTATTCGGACCAGCCTGAGGACACGTCGCTGTGGAACATCGACCGGTTCGTGGACGAGGTCGAGCAGGTCCGGGTGGCCCTGGGACTGGACGCCGGCAACTTCTACCTCCTGGGGCACTCGTGGGGCGGGATCCTGGCCATGGAATACGCCCTCGCGCACCAGGAGAATCTGAAGGGCCTCATCATCTCCAACATGATGGCCAGCATTCCCGCGTACAATGCGTACGCCCACGACGTCCTCATGCCCGCCATGGATCCCGACGTGCTGGCCGAGATCCAGGACTACGAGGCCGCCGGAGACTACGAGAACCCCCGCTACATGGGGCTGCTGGTGCCCAACTTCTACGAGGAGCACATCCTGCGCATGCCGGCGGCGGAGTGGCCGGACCCGGTGAACCGGGCCTTCGACAAGATCAACCCCGACATCTACATCCCCATGCAGGGTCCCAGCGAGATGGGTCTGAGCGGCAAGTTGGAGCAGTGGGACCGCACGGGAGACCTGTCGCGCATCGAAGTGCCCACGCTGGTCATCGGCGCGCGCTACGACACCATGGATCCCGACCACATGAAATGGATGGCCGACCAGCTTCCCGACGGGCGGTACCTGTACTGTCCCAACGGCAGCCACATGGACATGTACGACGACCAGGAGACCTGGTTCACGGGACTCATCCAGTTCATGGAGGACGTGGACGCCGCCGCACCACGAGGGTCCGGCTGAGGACGGGGCGCGGCGGCGCAGACGAACGCGGGCGAGGCCCGCGGAGGCAATGCGATGAAAGACCGGAAGACGTTCCTGCGGACACAGTTCGACAAGCTCAACGCCGGCGACGTGGAGGGCTTCGTGGCGGGCCTGGCACCCGACTACGTGCGCCACTGCCAGGCCATGCCCCCCGAGCTCCAGGAGATCCGGGGAAGGGACGCCATGGAGCAGTGGCTCCTGTCGAATCAGGACACCTTCCCCGACTACCACGAAGAGATCGAGTGGATGGTGGCCGAGGGGGACTACGTCGCCCAGCGCTCCCGGGGCACGGGTACGCAGAAGGGCCCGCTGGGTCCCTTTCCCGCAACGGGCAGGCGCATGGAAATCGTCATCATGGGCATGCACCGCTTCGAGAACGACCTGATCGCCGAGACCTGGACGTCGTGGGACAACGTGGCGGCATTGACCCAGCTGGGGCTGCTCCCCGGGCCGTAATCCTCAGGACTTCCCGAGCCGACGCACGGTCTTCAGCCCGAGGAGACGGAGAAGGCGAAGTCGATGGGCGCGCTGCCGTTGACCTCGACGCGCGCCTCGTACGTGCCGGGCTGCAGGGTCACGTTGTTCCCGAAGTGGGTGGTCTGGGCTCCCTTCCCTGCGACGTGCATGCGCATTACGGGGAGGAGGGTCCAGGCGTTCACGTCTCCGCCGTCCTTCTTGTAGCGGATGGTGACGGTGGCGTGCTTCACCGGCGCGCCGTTCTCCTCGACGAAGACCACCATGTGGTGGTTCGGGGGATTCGGGCTGTCCAGCGTGTCGGGCATGGCGCCTCCGTCCCGCGTCATCTCGGCGTCCACGCCCTTGAAGGACTCGGCTGGCAGCACCTTGAAGGTGACGGTGTAGGGACCGGAGGTGACGGTCTGGCTGACGTCCTGGGCGGTGATGGGCCGGGGGAGCGCCAGGGCTCCGGCGGCCAGGGCCAGGGTGCCCATATAGGTCACGAGCGAGCGCATCGCAGTCTCCATTTTCGTAAGCCTCTATCAGGGAGTGATATAGGCAGAAAGCGCACCCGTGGTTCCCTGGCGCCCCCCACGGGACCTCCCATCGGGTGGAGAACCGCTCGTAGGTTGCGCGGCCCGCAGGGGCGGGACATGATGGCCCGGGACGGCTGGCCTCGACGATTGAGGAGGGTCCATGAGGAGTGCAGGTGCGGTGTGGGTGGCGGGATGTGTGGCGGCGACGTGGGCCATGTGGGGATGCGGACCGGCGACTCCCGAAGCCACGGCCACGGTCCGGGACAGCGCCGGGGTGGCCATCGTGGAGAATGGGCCCGTGGGCCCCCAGACCCCGTCGCCCTGGACGGTGGGCTCCGAGCCGCTGGTGAGCATCGGGATGCTGGAGGGGCCGGAGGCGTACCAGCTCTTCCGTGTGGCCGACGCCATGCGGCTGGACGACGGACGCGTGGCGGTGGTGAACGCGGGCAGCAAGGAGATCCGCCTCTACGACCGGGACGGGGTGTTCCTGGGGCGATGGGGTGGGGAGGGCGAGGGACCCGGCGAGTTCCTGGATCCCTCCAGGATCGTGCGCTGGCCCGGGGACTCGGTGGCGGTGTGGGACCGGCGTCTACGGCGCCTCACCGTGTTCGACCTGGACGGAACGGCGGGCCGCTCGTTCGTCCTGCCCGCGGCGGGGGACATGAATGCACCCGTGTTCCAGGACATCCTGGCCGACGGCCGCCTCGTGGTCACGGCGCCCGTGTTCTCGGGAATGCCCAGCGCGGGAGGGCTCAGGCGCACGCCCGTGTCCGTGGCGGTCATGACCGCAGGGGGCGACCTCGCGGCATCGCTGGGCACCCACCCGGGCCGGGAGGGCGTGATACGAATGACCAGCAGCACCATCGAGATCTTCGTGCTCCCGTTCGCCAGGGACCTGGCCGTGGAGGCCGCCGGCTCCAGGGTCGTGGTCGCTCCCACCGACCGCTTGGAGCTGGACCTCTGGAGCCCCGACGGCGTGCTGTCCCGGATCGTGCGGGTGGAGCAGTCCCCGCGACTCCTCACCGATGCCGAGTTCGACGCTACGGTCGAGTACCGGGTCGCCCAGGCCCCCGAAGAGGCCCGTGCCGGCCTGCGAACGTCATGGCAGGAGATGCCCCACTCCGACACGCTCCCGGCCTTCCACGGAGTCGTGGTGAGCCGGGACGGGGACCTCTGGGTCGAGCCGTACCGGCTTCCCCAGGAGGAGGGGCCGGT
>JASFRY010000168.1:0-8154 GCA_050114675.1 Gemmatimonadota bacterium
CCACGTGTACTGGCCGCCAGCGTGGATCTCGAGGCGCGCGCCGACGCGGGGATCGGCATCCGTGAGCTCGTCGAACGGTGTCCCGTTCAGGACACCACGCACCGACGGGGGACCCTCGTCATAGGAGGGGAGGTCCCCCGTCTCGAACTTTGCCTGCCGGGTGCGCTCCGCGAAGAGGATGGCCCGGTAGGTCAACACCCCCATCTCGGCATCCCGTCCCCCACCGGACAGGACGTCGAGTTGCCGCTCGGCGCGATCGTACTTCCCCGCGAAGCAGAGAAGCTCGAACAGAAAGGTCCGGCGCCGAACGTCCGTGGGGTTGTCCCGGAGCTCCTCCCCCAGCGCATCGATGGCAGCGTCGAGCTCACCTTGCTCGTACAGGGCTGAAGCTCTCACGGGAATCTTCCTCAGGTGGATACGAGCATCTGGTCCCAGCTGGCCACGACCGGCGAACCCTTGGCGCCCGTCTCGGTCTGGGGCGTGTACGTGATGGTGACCTTGCCGAACGCCATGGAGACCGACTCCATGGGGCGGTCGTCGCCCCCCGACGAGCCCGACCACGAGATCGACTCGATGTAGCACTTCTCGAACTCGTACACGAGATAGTCCACCGCCTCGTCGCCGCCGGCCTTGTGGAGCGTCACCTTGGCCTTGGGGAAGTGCTTTCCGGTGCAGCAGGCCTGGAACATGGTGGGGCTCGCCTTGTCCGACCACTTCTGGAAACTGAAGGCCGAGAGCGACACCTTGCCGGCGCCGCCGCCGCCGCCCGCACCGATGGTCGTGGGGTTGGTCGCCCCCATGGAGAAGCTTTGCAGCTCGATCTTGCCCTCGAAGCCTTTCCGGGTGGATTCACCCTCGACCCCTGCGAGATCGATGAACGCATCGTATGCCATGTAGTGCCTCCTAAAAGTCCTGGAGTGGGAAGGTCATTGTGTCTCTGCGAGGGTATCAGCGTGCCGGGGCTGGAAGCTCCGCCACGAGCCTGAGCGACATGTTGAGCTCGTCCAGCTGGAAGTGCGGTCGGAGGAACGCCACCGCGCGGTAGGCGCCCGGCTTTCCGGGGATCTCCGCCACCTCGACCCGCGCCTCCCGGAGGGGGCGCTTGGCCTTGACCTCGGGCGATGCGTCCTCGTTGCCCACCACGTAGTTGGAGATCCAGTTGTTGAGGAACGTCTCGGCCTCGCTGCGGGACATGTAGCCCCCGATCTTGTCCCGCATCATGGCCTTCAGATAGTGGGCGAAGCGGGACACGGCGAAGATGTAGGGCAGCTGGGCCGAGATCCTGGCGTTGGCCGTTGCGGCGTCCGTGAAGTACTCCTTGGGCGTCTGGGCCGATTGGACGCTGAAGAAGGCCGCCTTGGGCGTCCCCTTCTGGTGCACCAGGGGCACGAAGCCCAGGTCCGCCAGCTCCTTCTCCCGGCGATCCGTGATGGGCGTCTCCGTGGGGCACTTCATGGCGAGATCGCCCGACTCGGTGCGGAAGTTGTGGACCGGGAGGTCCTCCACGAGACCCCCGCTCTCCACCCCGCGGATCGTGGCGCACCAGCCGTACTGGGCGAACGCGTTGGTCACCCGGGCGCCCAGAGCCCACGCGGCATTCCCCCACAGGTACCTCTGGTGGTCGTCTCCGTGGACCCCTTCCTCGTACGCGAAGGCCTCGATGGGCACGGTGTCGGCACCGTACGGCTCCCGGAGGAGCATCCGCGGGGCCGTGAGGGCGACGTAACGCGAATCCTCGGTCTCACGGAACGCCTTCCATTTGGCGTAGGCCGTGTTGTCGAAGATCTTGGCCAGATCCCTGGGCGCGGGAAGCTGCGTGTAGTCGTCCAGGTTGAACATGTCCGGCGAAGCCGCCGTCAGGAATGGAGCGTGGGCCGCCGCCGCCACCTGGGAGAGGTGGCTCAAGAGCTCGATGTCCTGACCGCCCCGACCGAAGTAGAAGTCGCCCAGCAGCGCCCCGAAGGGAGCCCCGCCGAAGACCCCGAACTCCTCAGAGTAGACCTTCTTGAAGAGGGCGCTCTGGTCGAACTCCGGTGCCTTCTGGAAGTCCTTGAGGAGGTCCTTCTCCGAGACGTTCAGGACCTTGATCTTGAGCCGCGTGCTGGTCTCCGTCTGGCCCAGGAGGTACTTGAGGCCGCGCCACGTCGACTCGAGACGCTGGAAGTCCTCGTGGTGGAGGATCTCGTTGAGCTGGTCGGACAGCAGCCGATCGATCTCGGCGATACGGCTGTTGATCATGGTCTCGGTGTCCGGGGACACCGTGATGGTGCCCTCCAGGACCTCGGACATGAACCGCTTGATGAGGCCCTTGCCGCGCTCGCGGGCGGCGGGCTCGGCACCGAAGCGACCTTCTTCGACGATCTGGTCCAGGAGGTTCAGCTCCTGGGCCTCGGCCTGGGCGCCTTCCGCGGCCTGTTGGCCCTCACTCTTCGCCATCGGACCCTCCTTCGGGCTCCATCTCCGACTTGAGCTTGTTCAGCTTCTCCTCGTCTGCCAGCGTAGCCTGGAGAATGTCCTCCAGCTTGTCGTTCCCCTGGAGGCTGCCGCGTAGATCCGCCAGCTCCTGCCGCATCTCCAGGAGCTTCTTCAGGGCCGGGACCTGCTCGGCCACCTTGTCGGGCGAGAAGTCGTCCAGACTCTTGAAGTCCAGCTCCACCGCCAGCTTCCCCGCCTCCTCGTCGTCGGTGAGCTTGTTGTCGACGGTGAACTGGAGGTGGGGGTTCATGCTCGACAGGACATCGTCGAAGTTGTCGGGCGTGACCTCGACGAACTCCCTGTCCTTGAAGGGCTTGAGCGGCTCCTTCGGCGTGCCGGTCAAGTTGGCCATCACCCCCATGACGAAGGGGAGCTCCTTCTTCTCGATGGCATCCCCGGTGTGGACATCGTAGGTGATGTTCACACGGGGAGGTCGCACACGTGACAGCTTCTTATGGATGCTTTCCGCCATGGGAGGCTCCTCTGGGCATACGCGGATGCGAATCCGGCCTCGCCGACATTCGCAGGAGAGGGCGTAACTCTTTTCAAGCAAAGACGAGGTGGGAGGAGGCCGTTGCGCAGGACGGACCCCCGCGATTCGCGGACGCCTCCGAACCTCACCTTACCCGGCGTCCGTCCGCATTGTCAAGCATGACGCGGCCTGTCGACGTCCCCCCTTCGGCGGGACTCGCCACTCGTGGATCGGCGCGTACCGTGCGAGGGGACATCACGCGAGCGCCGCCTCGCCCCGGAGCGGGGGAGACGCTTAGGTTTCCTCTCGTCCATGGGCCGCCATTCCGGCCTGCAAGAACCGGGCTCCCCGAGGATCGTATGAAGCAGATGCAGAGCGTGCTTTGGTCGAAGGGCGTGCTCCTGGCGCCACAGCACCTTCAGATCCAAGACCGTTTCCTGGAGACCCTCATCGGGTTCCGCCTCTCCTGCCTCACCACGTTTCCGTGGGGTTTCGGGCAGCTGAGCATCGACCAGGAAGCCCTGGAAGGGGGCGTGCTGGGGCTGGCCGAGGCCACGGGGATCTTCCCGGACGGCCTCCTCTTCGACCTCCCCACCTCGGACGTGGCTCCCTCGCCGCGTCCCGTGGGGGAGCACTGGGGCCCGGACCAGGCGTCCCTCACCGCCTACCTGGCGGTTCCCGAAGAGCGTCCGGGAGGGAGGAACGTCTCCGACCGCGTGGACACCCGGTACCGGTCCGAGGTGGTGATGCGGCGCGACGAGAACACCGGCCAATCGGAGAAACCCGTTCAGCTGGCGCAGAAGAACCTGAAGATCCTGTTCGAGGGCGAAGCGACGGAGGGGCACTCGGTCCTGCCTCTGGCCAGGATGGTGCGGACGGGTGCCGGCGAATACGCCCTGGACCCGGCATTCATCCCGCCCCTCCTCGACATCGGCGGGAGTGAGCACCTCCTGGCCCTGACGCGAGGGTGGGTGGAGCTGCTGTCCGCCCGGAGCACCACGCTCTCCTCCATGCGGAGGCAGCGGAATCGCAGCCTCGCCGACTTCGGGGTCTCGGACGTTGCCAACTTCTGGCTCCTGTACACCGTGAACCAGCACCTGCCCCTGGTCCGCCACTACATGGACGGCGCGCGAGGCCATCCCGAGGAGGTCTTCAACACCCTGCTGGGTCTGGCCGGCGCCCTGACCACCTTCTCCAACGAGACGACGCCGGGTCAGCTTCCGGCCTACGACCACCACGACCTCGGGGCGTGCTTCGCCGAGCTGGACGCCACGGTGCGTGAGCTCCTGGAGACGGTAGTGCCGTCCAGGCACGTGTCCCTCCCCCTCACACGTACCGACCGCTCCGTCTACGAGGCGAGCCTCTCGGAGGACCGTTTCCTCTCCGCCGAGCACGTCTTCCTGGCCTTCGCCTCCGAAGGAGACCGGACCGAGCTGGTGAAGAAGGTGCCCAACCTCCTCAAGGTGGGGTCGGCCGACCGCATCGACCGTATGGTGAACCAGGCGGTCTCGGGCGTACCCCTCCGCCACGTCGCCTCACCCCCGTCCGCGCTGCCGCTGAAGCTCGACTACGACTACTTCGAGCTGGATCGGACCAGCGGAGAATGGGACGCCATCCGGCGCGCTCGGACCGTCTCCGTCTACGCGTCCGCCGACTTCCCGGAACCCCGGATGGAGCTGGTCATCCTCCTCCCCCCGGAGGCGGACTGACCTCCGAGCTGGGAGCATCCTCCGCCCCCGCGCCCGACCCGCTGCCGGAATCCCCACCGGTCAGGGCGAAGACCAGGACCAGCCCCACCGTGACCACGATCACCACGCCCAGAAGGACCAGGTAGAGCCACGGACGTCCTCCCGACGCCGACGACGACGGAGGTGCGGGGGGTGGAGGAGGTGTCGACGACTGCGGGGGCGTGGGCGGGCGTGACGCCCCCTTGATCACGCGGGTGTACTCGCTGGGACCGGAGGGTGCGGGAGGGGGCGGCTCCGGAACCGGCGCCGCCGGCGGAGGCTCCGGCGACGGCTGCGCCGACTCCCGCGCGCCCGGCCCGTACAGCCGGGACAGATACCCGTCATCCAGGCCGCTTCCCTCTGTCTCGGACGGCCGACGCCCCTCCAGCCCCGAGGGCCCGTATCGGAGCTCCGGCCCGCCGGGCCGCACGTCCCCGGACCCGCCCGGCTCTCGGACAGGAGGCGCGGGGGGCGGAGTGGGCTGCCCGGCGCTCTTCGCGCGGAACATGCGCGTGAACTCCCCCGGGCCCTGCGGCTCTTCCGGCCGGGCCGGCGGCTCCGGAGGTGCGGGCTCCGGAGGTGCGGCCTCCGACGGGGAAGCCGGTGGCGGCGGGACGTCGGACGGGCCGGGCGGGTGCTGGGCGGCGGTGTCCTCCCCGTCGGCGCTCTTCGCCCGGAACATGCGTGTAAACTCCCCGGGGCCCTCCGTGCTCGGCACTGCAGGCTCTTGTGGTGTGCTTCCGGTCGACGGCGCAGCGGGCTCGGGCGGGGGCTCCGAAGGTGCCGGAGCGGCGGGCTCTCGCGGGCGCTCCGGAGGTGCCGCCGGCGGTGTCGGTGGGGCCGGCTCGGGGGGTGGCGGCGGCGGGGCCTCCGGCGGCGGAGTCGGTGCCGCAGGCGGTGGCGCCGAGGGCTCGGCCGGTGAGGTCGGTGGCACAGGAGTCGGCGCCGGCGGTGGCGTCGGCTCCGCAGGTGTCGGCGGTGCGGGTTCCGGGGGTGGCGGCGGTCCGGCCTCCGGCGGCGCCGGGCTTTCGGTGCTCTTGGCCCGGAACATCCGCGTGAACTCCCCGGGCCCTTCCCCCGACGGCTGGGCCGGCTCCTGCGGCGCTTCCTCGACCGGCGGCGGGGTCGGCGGTCCCGACGCGGAAGAAGGCGCCGGCGTGGCCGGCGGCATGGGCGTCTCCGGCGCCGGGGCCGGCGGCGGCTCGGACGGAGGCGACGGCGGGGGCGGCGACTTCGCCTCCCGCGGGGACGCCGGTGATGTGGGCTCCGCAGGTGGCCTGCTCCCGGAGCTCTTCGCGCGGAACATCCGCGTGAACTCCCCGGGCTCCTCTCCGGACGGACGGACGGCCCCCCCGGGGGCTTCCTCTACCGGCGGCACGGGAGCGACCGGCCCCGAGGGAGGCGGCGGCGAGGGCGGCGACTCGGTCACGCGAGGAGCAGGTGGCTGTGGGGCCGCCGGCTGCGCTTCCTCAGCCGGCGGTGGCGCCGGCGGTTGCGGCTCGACCGGCGGCGCGGGCTCGGTGGGCCGAGGCGGGGGTGTCGCCCCGGCCGGCGCCGAGGGCTCCGCAGGCGTGGCGTCCCCTTGGTCGGGCGCCGGGGGCGGCGCAGGCGAAGACGGCCGGGGTGGTGGAGCCTCGCCGTTCTTCGCGCGGAACATGCGCGTGAACTCCCCGGGCTCCTCCCCGGACGGCTGGGCAGGCTCCCGCGGCACCTCCTCGGCCGACGGCACGGGCTCCGACGGCGGCGGCGCGGGCTGGAGCTCGGGCGGCCGCGGTACGACGGATTCCGGCGCGGTATGTTTTTCGGCCGGCGGCACGGGCTCCGACGGCGGCGCGGCCGGCTCCGACGGGGCCTCCGGCGGCGGCGCGTCTCGGTGGACCCCGGTCTCACCCGGCGCGAACAGCCTCGAGAACTCGCTGCCCTCCGTCCGCGCACCGCCCGAGGAGACGTCGCCCGCTTCGGGCCCGGCCTGACCCGCCTGGCGGAAGAGCCGGGAGAAGTCGCCCGGGCCCGCCACGTCGTGCGACCCGCCGGCCTCGGGCGGAGCCCCCTCCCCCGCGCTCGGAGACGGCGCCCCGGGCGCGGACGGACCGCGGCCCGCGGAACGCTCCGTCAGCCAGGCATCCAGCGACGTGAGGTCCATGATGAACCGGGTGACCACCACCGGCGTTCCGTCCACGCTCTCCACCGTGAGCACCCGATCGCGGTCCTCCGGCCCGAGCCGGTCCAACGCCGCCAGGGTGCGCATCCGGGCGGACTCGTCCCCCTCCAGGAAGTGGACCATGACCACGGGGCCTTTGTCGGAGACGGCGTGATAGGTCCGGATGGGACCCGGGCTGACCTGGGTCAGGATCTGGTATCGGGAAGCGAACTCGTCGGCTGTCACGGAGTGCACGGGAAGAAGGCGGGCACGACACGAGGAGTGCCGGAGCGACCTTGTTCGACCCCGGGCACCACTGCATGATACTAATTCGCGAAAAGGCCTGGCAAACCGCCATCCGGCGCCCACCGGCGCTGTCTCCCGCAGTCTCAGCAACGGACGCGAGACCCGCATGAAGCTTCTCTCCAGGGTGGTCTGGAGCGAGGGCATGCACCTCTCCCAGCACCACTTTCAGCTCCAGAGCCGGTACTTCGAGGACGCGACCGAGTTCGCCGTCGCAAGCCTGCTCCGTGCCCCCTGGGGTCTGCTGGCGTGCGAGATGGATGCCGAGGCCCTCCTCAACGGCACCGTGGCGCTCCGCCGCGCCCGCGGCGTGATGCCCGACGGCCTGCCCTTCCAGTTTCCCGAGGACCCCCCGCCGGAGCCCGTGGAGATCGGAGAGGCCTTCTCTCCCACGCGCAGCGAGCACCGGATCATGCTCTGGGTCGCCGCCTACGCTCCGGACAAGGCCAACACCGCCGATGGGGAGGGAACGGGTGCCTCCACGCGCTATCTGCCCTGGCCGCGCACGGTGGTGGACGAGAACACGGGACGGGAGGAGACGGAGCTGATCCTGGCGCGAAAGAATTTCGCCCTCTGCCTGGATCACCAGGTGCCGGAAGACGCCGTGGCCATGCCCGTGGCGAGGGTGCGCCGTGACGGGTCGGGTCGCTTCGTGTACGACGGCGCCTACATCCCGCCCTCGCTCCGCATCGGGGCCAGCGAAGGCCTCCTGACCCTGCTGCGACGCCTGGTCGAGATGTTGGACCAGAAGGCCGGAGCCCTCATGGCGGAGCGGCAGGCCGCCTACACCTCCACCGCCGAGTACGCGGGCAACGAGGTGGCGGGGTTCTGGCTCTCCCACGCGGTCCACTCGGGACTCGCCGCGCTCCAGCATCATCTCCAGCTCAGAGCGGCCCACCCCGAGGCGCTGTTCCTGGAGCTGTCCAGGCTCGCGGGAGCCCTGTGCACCTTCTCTCTCGACGCCCATCCGCGGGAGCTGCCCTCCTACGACCACGAGGACCTCGAGGGGTGCTTCACGGCCCTCGAGGCCCACGTGC
>JASFRY010000169.1:0-8120 GCA_050114675.1 Gemmatimonadota bacterium
CCGAGCGTGGCGGCCTGGCCTTCGTCCATGCACGCCTCTTCGCGCACAAGCGCCGCAGGGGCGCGCGTGGCGCCACGCTGCGGGGCCTGGTGATGGTGGGGCTCTCCGTGCTCCACGCCGGCTGCGCCACGCTGGGCCTGGGAGGCGGGGGCGTGGACCGGGGCGCGGTGGACGCGATCCTCGATGCGCCGCCCCTGGACCAGATGAGCTTCGGCGTCCTGGCGGTTGATGCATCGTCGGGCCGCACCCTCTACGCGCGCAACGCCCGACGGCACTTCGTCCCGGCGTCCAACGAGAAGCTCCTCGTCACCTCCACTGCCGTCTCGCTGCTGGGAGCGGACTACCGGTACCGCACACCCGTGTTCGCCGTGGGGGCCCAGCGTGGGGATACCCTGGACGGCAGCCTGGTGGTGGTGGGTTCGGGAGACCCCACCCTCTCCGACCGCTTCTACGACTCGAGCGGAGCAGCTCTGGCCCAGATCGCCGACAGCCTTCGCGCGGTGGGCATCCGGCATGTGACGGGCGGCCTGGTGGTGGACGCCTCGGCGTGGGATTCCACCACCGTGGGGCCTACCTGGGAGGTGGACGACCTTCCCTACGCCTACGGCGCCACCGGCGGCGCCTTCGCCCTCGATCAGGGGGAGTTGCGCGTCGTGCTGAGGGGAGGCCCCGAGCCTGGGGACCCGGTCGCGGTCACGTGGACGCCCACGGGCACCCGCGACTTCGTGCTGAACCGCCTGGTGACGGCCCCCACCGACTCCTCCACGAGGGTCCGATCGGCCTACTGGCCCGAGTCCCGCCACGTGGTGCTGACGGGGAGGGTGGCCGCCGACACCGTGGACACCATGGCCTTCGCCATGCGCGATCCAGTGCGCCAGGCGACCGCCACCTTGCTGCGCGTGCTCCAGGAGCGGGGGGTGACCGTGGACGACGGGTGGAGGGTCGCGTGGGACAGCACGGCGGTCGTGGAGGCCGGGTGCACCGCGGGCCACGTCGCGGACTGCCGCGACGCCCGCGAGGTGGGCGCCCTGGTGTCTCCCCCCCTCATGGAGATCGTGAAGGGAATCCTCGAGCCCAGCCAGAACTGGATGACCGAGCAGCTCATCCGGACCCTGGGGGCCCAGCGCGGCGAGGGCGGGAGCTGGAGACAGGGCATCGACGTCATGACGCGGTTCCTCGTCGATTCGGTGGGGATCGACTCCCTGGACATCACGCCCCGGGACGGCTCGGGTCTGTCGAGCCACAACCTCGTGACACCCCGCGCCGTCGTACGCATCCTTCAGTACATGGCGTCCAGGCCCCACGGAGCGGAATTCCGTCACGCCCTGGCGGAACCGGGGGAGGAGGACTCGACGCTGGAGCGGAGGCTGGCCGGCTTCGAGGGACGCCTTTTCGCGAAGACAGGCACCATATCCAACGTGAACTCGCTGTCTGGATATCTCGTACGGGATGACGGATCCGAGGTGATCTTCTCACTCCTCTCCAACGGCTCGGGGCTTCCCTCGGCGCGTGTCCGAGCCGCCCTGGACAACGTGGTTCGCGTGCTGGCAGGACGGCATCCATGAGCGATTACAAGATCCCCGACCTTCCCTCCGACGACGAGCTCGGGCTCACCGACGAGGACAAGGAGAAGTATGGTGACGCCCCCTCGGGCCAGGACGATGCGCCCGAGCTCTCCCCCGAGGAGCAGGCCGCGCTCCTGGGAGAGACGAAGGCCCCACCGCCGTCCGGAGGAGGGGAGGAGCCGCCCGCTCCGCCCAAGCCGCCGAAGAAGCCGCCCCGCGAAAAGCGCGCTCCCCGGGCGCCCGAGCCCACCGGGCCCATCCGGGCGTGGCGCGGCCCCGCCATGCTCCTGGCGCTGGCCGCCGCAGCCTTCCTGGCCAGCCCTTACCGGATGCTCCCCACGCCGGTGCCGGCCAACGCCCCCGATTCGGTGTTCTCCTCGGCTCGGGCCATGGCCCACGACGTGGAAATCGCACGGAACGCCCACCCCACCGGGTCCCCGGCCAACGACGAGGTACGGGCCTACGTCGTGGAGCGCTTGCGGGATCTGGGCCTCCAACCCGAGGTGCACACCCGGACCCCCATGATCGCGCGCGGCACCCGTGTGGTGGCGGCCACGGTGCGCAACATCGTGGTCCGCATTCCGGGCACGCAGAGCACGGGGGCCGTCCTCCTCATGGCCCACTACGACGGCGCGGGCATCGCCAAGGCCGCAGCCGACGACGGCGCCGGTGTCGTGAGCATCCTGGAGACGCTGCGCGCCCTGCGGGCCGGCGCGCCCCTCAGGAACGACCTCGTCGTCCTCATCAGCGACGGCGAGGAGCTGGGCCTCATGGGAGCGCGAGCCTTCGTGGACAACAACCCGTGGCTCGCCGACGTCTCCGTGGTGCTGAACGTGGAGATGAGGGGCGGGGGCGGCCCTTCCATCATGTTCGAGACCGGGGCCGAGAACGGCTGGATCCTGCGCGCCATGAAGGACGCGGGCATCCGACCCTTCGCCAACTCCTTCTCCTACGAGGTCTACAAGCGGCTGCCCAACGACACCGACTTCACCCCTCTGAAGGAGGCGGGCAAGCAGGGGCTCAACTTCGCCGGCATCGGTCGCGCGTCGGTCTACCATCAGACCTACGACGACCCGGCAAACCTCTCGGAAGCCACGCTGCAGCACCATGGCGACAACCTCCTGGGCATGGCCCGGGCTCTGGGGAACGCCAACCTGGCCAACGTGGACGACGCAGACGTCACGTACTTCACCCTCCCCTTCATGGGAACGGTGGTCTACGGCATGGGCCTCGTCCTTCCCGTTCTGGCCTGGGCCGTCCTCCTGGCCGCCATCGCCCTCCTGGGCGTGATGCGCACGGGCGGCCGCTGGTCGGGCCTTCTGGCCGGGCTCATCGTGGGCGCGGTGACCATCGCCGGAACCGCCGCTACCGGCTGGGGCCTCATGCATTGGCTGCCCCGCTTCCACCCCGAGTACGGATCTCTGGTGGGCAGCGCCTTCCACCACGAGGGATGGTATGTCCTGGCCCTGACCTCCGTCGGGCTGGTGTGGGTCGCCGTCCTGTTCGGTGTGGCCCGCCGGTGGTTCCGGGCGCCCGAGCTGGCGTGGGGCGCGCTCCTCCTCCCCCTGGGACTGGCGGGCTACCTCTCCTTCGCCATGCCGGCCGCGGCCATGGACGTCCAGTGGCCCGTGGTGGCCGCCATGGCCGGCGTGCTCTTCCTCCTCCTTCCGGGGGGACCGAAGACGTCCACGCTGTCCTGGATCCTCGTGTTGGCCGCCGCGCTCCCGGTCCTGGCGTTCCTCGAGCCGCTGACCGAGTTCTTGTGGTTGGGCCTGAGCTTCGGCGCCGCGACGGTGCTGGGTGGATGCATCGCCCTGGTGCTCCTCCTCCTTCTTCCCGCCCTCGAGCGGCTGCGCGAGCCCAACCGGTGGTGGGCTCCGGTGGCCGGGCTCATCCTGGCCAGCGTGTTCCTGGGGCTGGGCATCCGGGCCGCCGCGCCCACGCCCGAGCTGCCGGCCCCGTCTACGCTGGCGTGGGCATATGACCGGGGAACCGGCGAAGCCCTCTGGATCACCGACGACTCCGACGACCCGGTGGACCAGCCCGCGGAGGCGTGGGCGCGGGCGCGCGCGGGCGCGGACTTCGCAGCGCAGCGCTCCCTGGTGGCCTTCGGGTATCAGCCCCACGGGGGCACGGCTGCGGGCCGCGAGCCCCGGGTCGCCCAGTCGGACACGGTGGGCGTCCCCCCTCTGGAGATCTGGGCGGTCTCGGATTCGGTGGACGCCGGCACGCGTCATGTGCGGCTGGCCGTCCGGTCGGCCGTGGGTGCCGAGAAGCTGGAGCTGCGGTTCCCCGAGGGCGGAGCCACACGCCTCCTCGCCCTGAACGACGAGCCCATGCCCATCCAGGAACGGCCCCGGATCGTGGACTACTGGGGACGTCCCGACCCCGCCCTCTTCCTCGATCTCGAGATGCCCCAGGGCACCTCCGTGGACATGGACATGGTGGAGCACCTCCTCAGACCGGCCGAGCTCCTGGGCGCCGACCACTTCCAGCGTCCTCCGGAGCTGGCACCCGACATCACCTGGCTCAGCGACCGGGCCATGCTCCGCACCCCTGCGGCGTCGCTCCAGATCCAACCCGGCCCGCCGCCCTTCCCGCCGGAGCCGGCAGCCGACGTCCCCGGAACCCTCGAGGGGGTGCCCGGCGCGGCGGCCGACACGATCGCGTCCCCGGCCGATTCCCTCGGCGCCCTGCCCGACACGCTCCAGGAGGCGCCCGACACTGCAGCGGCCCGGCCCGACACGCTCCAGGCGACGCCCGACACCACCCCTGCCGGTCCTGACACCCTCACCCCCGACACCACCGGCGCCGGCCGAGCCGCCGGCGCCCCGGGAGGGAGACGCTGACCATGATCCGCATCCTGGTCGCCGTGGCCTTTCTCCTCCTGGCCGTGGTCATGCTGTGGCTGGCCTTCGTCGTGGGGACGGACACCAGCCTCGGCGACCTCCTGGTGAACCTGGGCGCTGAGGTCATCGGGGTAGTCATTACCGTGGCGGTGGTGGAGTCCTTCCTGGAGCGCCGGCGTCAGCAGAACCGGGGGCGTCAGTTGGCCTGGGACACGCTCCACGCTGCCGAGAGCGCCGTTTGGGTGTGGCAGGGAGGCCCCCGGCAGATGGATACGGACGAGGTGCTGGGCGTGCTCAACGCCGTCCACGCCGACGATCCGCTCCCCGACTTCACCGAGGGTCTCTTCCTCAACCTGGGCACACGCAGCCGCCGTCTCCTGAACAACGAGCCCCAGGCGGTGGCGGCCATTCCCGGCTTCATGAGCGGACTGGAGCAGTTGGCCCGCCTCTCGTCCATCCGGGATGGCCGCACGCCCATGCCGTCCCGCAAGATCGCCGACATCGTGGAGGAGGGTGTGAAGGACCTGGCCAGGGGACTGGGCCAACCCACCGAGCGCCACCTGGCCAGCCTCATCCGTTACCGAGATCCGTCGGTGGAGAGCCAGGAGCGTCGCCACCACGGAGGCCGGAGCAGCGTCGCCTGGCCCACGTCCACGCCCGAGCTGGATTTCTGACACGAGGGCACTGCCCTTTCCGATTCCGGCATTTAACGAGGGCACAGGGCACGGAATCTGCATACCACGAGAGGCGCCCGGCGCGGCGGTGCGGAATTTCCGCCCCCGGGATCGTCAGCACCCCACTGCCAGATGCGAAGGACACCATCATGCCCAGGACCACCCGGACCACGGCCGTCGGACTCGCCCTGATGATCACGGGGCTCACCCTCTCCGCCTGTGGTGACGCCACCGCACCCGACCCCTTGGAGGAGGCGGCGCTCAGGAACGCCGCCCTCGTCGCCGCGGACGCCACGTTGGAGGACGTGACCCTCGCCACCACGCCGTTCGGCTTCGGGATCATGGGGGCGCCCGAGGCGGGAACCGGTGCGGAGCCCAGCGCCATGGGGGAGCCCGGTGGACACCGGGGCATCGGAGGGAGCCTCTCCGGCACCCGGTCGGTCACCTTCTACGACGCCGAGGGCAACGAGCAGACCGGGTACGACCCGCTCACCACCGCGAGCATCCACTTCATCCTCGACATCTCCGGTGAGGTGAGCCGGGACACGTGGAGCGCCACCGTGGACCGGTCCCGGGACATGACCGTCTCGGGTCTCGAGGGCGAGGAGACGACGCGCACCTTCAACGGGACCGGGAGCCAGAGCGTGGGCCGGAGCCACACCCTCGAGGACGGCACCGAGTCCACCTTCGACATCGACGGCAGCGCGAGCTATGCGGACCTTATGGTCCCGGTGCCCGGCTCGGATCCCCGCTACCCCCTGTCCGGGACCATTACCCGGGACCTGACGGTCACGGTCGTGAACAACCCCCGGGGCAACGACTTCACGAAGACGGTCCACGTGGAGGTCACCTTCGACGGCACCTCCACCGCCCACGCCGTCATCAACGGTGAGGCAACGGATATCGACCTCACGACTCGTCCCGGCGGCAACCCGTTCCGCGGGGGACGCTTCGGTCGGCAAGGCGGCTGAGGCCGGTGGGAAGCGCGCCTCCCCCGTCCGGAGGCGCGCTTCACTCCGCCTCCCGCCGTCCGTCCCGGTAGGCCTCGAGGGCCTTGCCGTAGTACGACCAGAGCCCGGGGTCCATGGCCATGCCGTGGCGCTCCATGACGCCTGTGCCCGGTTCCTCCTGGTACATGTGGGAGAGGGAGGCGCGGATGCCCTCGTCGCCGCCCGTGAAGGCCTCGATGAGCTCGTGGGCGCGCGCGGCCAACGCCAGAACCTCCGGGCTGTCCGGCGTCAGGCCCCGGGCCTTCGCGCTCCGGAAGTCGTCGAAGAGCGCCGACCAGTCGCGTTGACTCTGGCGCATCCGCTCGTCCCCCATCTCGTCTGCTCGGCGCGCCAGCCACGCTCGCTGCTCCGGCGTGTAGTACCGCTCCCAATGCACGCTGGCCTCGATGGTGGCGGTGATGTCGTCCATGGAGACGTCCTCCCCGGAGGAGAGGCGACGGCGCAGCTCCTCCAGCAGCACCACGAGCCGCTTCTGTCGATCCATCTCCGCACGTAGTCGCTCCACCTGCAGCGCCAGCACCCGGTCCAGGGAGTACTCGGGCCGCTCCAGGCAGTCCCGGATCTCGTCCAGGGAGAGGCCCAGCTGGCGGAGGGACGCGATCTGCTGGAGCCGCCGAACCTGCCGGAGGCCGTAGATGCGATGCCCCGACGGCGTCCGACGCTCGGGGCGCAGGAGTCCGATCTCGTCGTAATGATGCAGCGTGCGCACCGACAGCCCGGTGCGGTGGGCCAGCTCCCCCACCTTCATCTCGTCGTCTCCCACCGGGCTCTCTCCCCTCTGCGGATGTCACCGTCCCCGTGCCGTGGGCCGGGCGTCAAGGTAGAACCTCACCCTGCGTGAGGCTCAACCCCCCGGTGGAATCCCGGGCATCGGAGGTCGCTCCGGCCGGACCCCGAAGGCGGGGCGGGCTGATCCGACCCGGGACCTCGAGACGCCCCCGTGTGCATCCATGTAGTCATCCATGGCAGCAGCCAACGTCCGCCCGAAAGCCTCGCGGTTGGCTTCGGTGTCGCGGATGCCGGAAAAGGGGAGCTCCAGCTGGACGCCGCTCACCACCTGGTCGGGTGCGCGCGATCCGTGGCGTGCCGTGTTGTAGCCTCCCGAGAAGTACGGTGCAGATCCGGGCGCCGGATCCGAAGGTGCAGGGACGGCCGCCACCCCCCGGGCCTCCAGATAGGCCCCCAGGCTCGTCACGCCCCGGAGGATCTGGGAGAAGGACCAAGGCGAGGCCTGCGCCAGGGCCCGGATGCTGCTCATCTCGGCGTAGTCCCCCGCGTCCAGCACGCTGTCGGGGAGGGCGAGCTCCCCGGCGGTGAGGAGGTAGCCGATCTCCACCCTGGGGATCTCGTGGCCATGTCCGTGGAGATCCAGGTAGAAGCCTGAGCCGTGCTGCTCCTCGACGGTCTCCTCGGCGAGGTCGATGAACGCCTGGAACTCGCGCCACGCCTGCTCCGCGAAGGGATTCCCCTGGGCCGCCTCCACGATCTCGCGATTGGGATCCAACTTGGTGCGGCGTAGGTGGGAGACGATGACGTGGGGAGCCAGGCCATTCCGCTCGACGAAGGCCTGTCGAACGGCCTGAGCCGTCTCGCGCGTGTTCCTGTCCGTGACCAGCGTTCCGCTGGTGCGGTCGGGGATCTCGGCGGGCTCCAACGCGCCCCCGTGAGGCACCGAGACCACCACGGGGAGCTCGCCGGGAACGTACTCCACGTAGCCGCGCCGTCCCAGGTAGCTCCGACCCGGGACCCATTCCGCGGGCCGATCCGGGACGTAGACCTCCAGGGACGCGCTGCCGTGGGCATCGCCACACCGGGCCGACACCGTCGTCGTCCCCTCTGCCATGGCCGTCGCCCGACCTCCCGCATCCACCGTAGCGATCCCCGGATCGCTCACACGCCAGATCACGCTGGCGTCCTCCACTGCCCGTCCCCGGCCGTCGAGAACGACGGCCCGAAAGGACACGGTGTCGCCGATCCCGACAGCCAACTCGGCGGCAGGAAGGACCTCCACCGAACGCGCGT
>JASFRY010000170.1:0-8071 GCA_050114675.1 Gemmatimonadota bacterium
TCACCCTGGGATTCTTCTGGACCACGCTGGTGCCGGCCATACTCCTGGGCATGGGTGCCATGCGCCTGGGGTTGGCATTCGCACCGGACGTCACCGCCCCCCAGGCAGCGGCACGGGAGGCGCCCCAGCTCCCCGGCTTCGTGGACTTTCTGGTGAGCCTCATTCCCTCCAACCCCTTCGCCGCCGCCAGCGACGGATCCCTCCTCCCGCTCATCGTGTTCACGGCGCTCCTGGCCGCCGCGGCGGGGACGCTGGACGCCGGACCCCGGGGCCGCCTCATCGAGCTGGCCGACGCCGTGGGCGACGCCCTCATCAAGCTGGTCTACTGGATCCTGTGGACGGCGCCGGTGGGCATCTTCGGCCTGGCCGCACCCGTGACCGCAAAGATGGGATGGGCGCTCCTGGGCAACCTGGCCGTATTCGTCATCTCGGTGGTGCTGGGGCTGGCCGTGCTCCTTGCGCTCGTTCACCTCCCGGTGGTGCGGGCGGTGGGCCGCATCGGGCCCTTCCGCTTCCTCAGGGGCACCTTCGGTGGGGCTGCGGTGGCATTCTCCACCACGTCCACCGTGGCTGCGCTTCCCGTCATGATCGAGGAGGCGGAGGAGAACCTGGGGCTCTCCCCCAACATCTCCACGCTGGTCCTCCCGCTGGGCGCCTCCATGTATCGACCGGGCAGCGCCCTCTTCCAGGGCGCCGCCATCGTCTTCCTGGCCCATCTCTACAGCGTGCCGATCCCCCCGGCAGCGGTGGGCGGCGCCCTCCTGGCCACCTTCCTCGTGTCCCTCACCGTGGCTCCGGTGCCCAGCTCCAGCGTGGTGACGCTGGCGCCCGCCCTGGATGCGGTGGGCGTGCCGCTCGCGGGACTGGCCATCCTCTTGGGCGTGGACCGCATCCCCGACATGTTTCGCTCTGCGGTGAACTCCCTTGGACAGTCCACCACCGCCGTGCTGGCGGACCGCTGGGTGGGGGATGAGGCGCCGCACGGAACCGACGATCCGATGCCTCAGGAGCGCTAGGAGTCTGTCGGAGGAATGGAACAGGCCGCGCGGGCGGGGCTCACGCTTCTCGGCGAAGGAACGACGACGAGTCGTAGCCCAAGCTACGGCGAGAAGGAGAGACGCCCGATCAGGGGCGTAACCCCCACTCGCCCCAACATGAGTGATGACATGAGCATACGTGAGCGAGGGTTGGGGCGGCACGGCCCCGCCTCCGTCGTTGGACCGCCTCGACGTAGCTATGGCTATGCCTTGGGCGCTCCGCCTGGGATTCGGGGCCGTGGCGCACCCGACGCGGCCCACTCCATTCCTCGGGCGGGCTCCTAGACATGCAGAGCCTGCTCAACGACCACCCCTGGCTCAGACTGGTGGGAGCGGTGACCCTCCTGTTCGTGCTGGCATGGCTGGCCAACGCCCTGACGCGTCGCTTCTTCCTCGGCCTGGTGCGCCGCGTGGCCGCCCGCACCCGCTCAACGTGGGACGACCGCCTCATCCAGCACCGGGTGTTCACCCGTGTGGCGCACGTTGCACCCGTCGTGGTCCTGTACTACGGCATCGGAGTGGCCTTGGGTGTGCCCCCGGGCCAGGCGGACGCGGTGACCGGCACGACGCTGTCCGGACTCGTCTTCCTCCTGGTGCGTCGGGTCTCGCTGGCATTCCTCGTGCTGGCCGGCGCCATCGCCTTCGCCAACTTCCTGGCGGCGGTCAACGACATCTACAACGAGACCTACGCCGAGGCCAAGAACCGACCCATCAAGGGCTACCTGCAGGTCGTCTCCATCTTCCTGTACGTGGCCGCGGGCATCGTGATGGTGGCCATCCTGGCCGATCGCTCTCCGGTGGTGTTCCTCTCGGGACTCGGGGCGCTCACCGCGGTCCTCATCCTGGTGTTCAAGGACACCATCCTGTCGCTGGTGGCCAGCGTGCAGATCATGAGCAACGACATGATCCGCATCGGCGATTGGGTCGAGATGCCCCAGGCCCTGGCGGATGGAGACGTCATCGACATCGCGCTCCACACGGTGAAGATCCAGAACTGGGACAAGACCATCACCACGGTGCCGACCCACCGCTTCATCTCAGAGTCCTTCCGGAACTGGCGCGGAATGAGCGAGTCCGGAGGGCGGCGCATCAAGCGGGCGCTCCACCTGGACCTGAGCTCGGTGCACTTCCTGACCCAGGAGGAAGTTCGGCACCTGGGCCGCTACGAGTTCCTGACCGACTACATGCGCGCCAAGCAGGACGAGCTGGCCGAGGCGAATCAGCGAACGCCGCCGGACCCCGACGTCATTCCCGAGCGCAGGCGCCTGACCAACGTGGGGACCTTCCGGGCCTACGTGGTCCACTACCTCCGTCAGCACCCGCAGGTGCACGGGGACATGACGATGCTGGTCCGGCAGCTCCAGCCCGGGCCCCAGGGGCTCCCGCTGGAGATCTACTGCTTCACGAACGACACGGCGTGGGCCACCTACGAAAGCATCCAGGCGGACATCTTCGACCACCTCATCGCCATTCTCCCGGAGTTCGGGCTCCGGCCGTTCCAGCAGCCCTCCGGTGCGGACGTCAAGGCGTGGGCCGCCGGAGCGGCGGCGGACTGAGCCGGGTCATCCGCCCATTCCGCCGGGGGCCACGGCCTTCTCGGCCAGGGCCAGCACACCGTCCACGGCCAGGGCCAGGACGGCCGCCGGGATGGCGCCGGACAGGATCATCCGCGTATCCGACAGGGCCAGCCCCGACACGATGGGGTCCCCCAGCCCGCCGGCCCCGATGAAGGCGGCCAGGGTCGCGGTACCCACGTTGATCACCGCCGCCGTGCGCACGCCGGCCATGATCACGGGGGCGGCCAGCGGGAGCCGGACCTGGAGAAGAAGCTGCAGGTCGGTCATGCCCAGAGCCCGGGCCGCCTCCACGGCCACGGGGTCGGCGTCACGCACGCCGGTGTAGGTGTTCCGCACCATGGGGAGCAGCGAGTAGAGGAAGAGGGCCACCACGGCAGGCGCCATCCCGATGCCCAGCACCGGGATCATGAAGGCCAGGAGCGCGATGCTGGGGATCGTCTGGAGGATCCCCACGCTCCGGATGGTGGCCTCCGCGCCCCGGGGCGTGCGCTCCAGCGCCAGCCCCAGCGGGAGGGCCACCAGGAGGCCCGCCGCCATGGAGAGCAGGACCAGGAGGAGATGGCGGAAGGTCTGGTGGGCCGTGGCGTTCCGCCGGGCCCAGAGGTACCCCACGAGGGAGACGTCCGTGGTGTCGGTCGCTGCGCTGCCCGGTGCCGACGCGGTGTCGCCCGGGGTCCGGGAGACCAGGCCGAGGGCCGCCAGCTCGTCCGCGGCCACCGCGGCGGGGTCCTCCCCGCCCACCTCGACACGCGCGTTGAGGGCCCTCATGGTGGACTCGTCCAGCATCCCGCCGAGCTCGCTCAGCGCGGCGATGACGTCGGGACGGGAGGCCGCCACCCTGCGACCCACCAGGGGCGCCGCGTCGTAGGGAGGGAAGAAGCCCCGGTCGTCCTCCAGCACCACCAGGTCGTAGCGCTCGATGCGCCCGTCGGTCCCGTAGCCGTCGATGACGTCCACCTCGCCCTGGGCCAGCGCCTGGTATTTCACGGCCTGGTAGAGGGAGCGCACGCTCTTCATCTCCAGCCCGTAGGCGTCGTGGAGCCCGGGCAGCCCGTCGGCCCGCCCCATGAAGTCGGGCGAGAACCCCCCCACCAGGTTCCGCGACACCCGGGCCAGGTCACTGAGGGTGTGCAGGCCCAGCGAGTCGGCAGTGCCGCGCCGCACCGCGATGGCATAGGTGTTCTCGAAGCCGAGGGGTGGGAGCCAGCGGAGGCCCCACCGGACGCGGAACGCCTCCGACACCTCCCGGAACGCCTCCCGGCGGTCGTGGGGCGGATCCTGTCCCAGGATGGCCAGGAGCCCGGTGCCGGTGTACTCGGGGTAGACGTCCACCGCTCCGGTGCGCAGGGCGGCGAAGACGATCTCGGTGGAGCCCAGGCCGCGCCGGCGCACCACCCGGATCCCCCGGGACTCCAGGAGCTGGGCGAACATCTCCGACAGGAGGTACGACTCGGCGAAGGGCTTGGACGCCACGATCACGGCAGCCGCCGAGGTGTCGCCCTCCTGGGGAACGTGGGTCGGGTCCGCGGCGTGGCCCAGCCGCGCCCCACGCGCGTCGCGGACCTCTTCCGCGGGGAGGTGAGCGGCCGCAGCACCAGCCAGGACTACCCCCGCTGCCAGGAGCACGACGCGCCTCACGCCACACCCGCCCTTCGGAGGAGCTCCGCCACGTACGGGGTGGGGGGCGTGCCTGCCAGCGTGTCGGGGGCGGCGACGCCCTCCACGCGTCCCGCCCTCATGACCGCCACGCGGTCCGCAAGGAGGAAGGCCTCGCGAAGGTCGTGGGTCACCAGGACCACGGTGACGCCGAGGCGCTCCACAAGCTCCCGGAAGGCCTCCTGGAGGTCACTCCGGGTGATGGCGTCCACGGCCCCGAAAGGCTCGTCCATGAGGATCACGTCGGGGCGGGCCGCCACCGCGCGGGCCAGGGCCACACGTTGGCGCTGGCCGCCGGAGAGCTCCCGGGGCCACCGCGTGCCGAAGACCGACGGCTCCATTCCCACCAGGCGCAGGGCCTCCGCCGCGAGGCCGGCGGCATCCTCCCGCTCCAGGAGCCGCGGCACCATGGCCACGTTGCGAAGCACGGTCCAGTGGGGGAGGAGCCCACCTTCCTGCTGCACGTAGCCCACGGAGCGCCGTAACCCCACGGGATCCGTGTTGGCCACGTCGACGCCCCGCACCCGAACGCTCCCTTCGTCGGGCACCACCATGCGGTTGAAGGTGCGCAGCAGCGTTGTCTTTCCCGAGCCGCTCTCCCCCACGAGGGCGAGCCGCTCCCGGACGGGGACCGTGAGGGAGACGCCGTCCAGCGCCACCACGTCACCGTACCGCTTGACCACGTGGCTGGCATGCAGGAGAGGGCTGGCTTCCATGGAGGGGCCTCCCTACGAGAGGGCGTACCGTGGAATGCTCATGAGGGCGGACTGAACACCCTCCACGAAGGCCGGGTGGATCATCTCCGCGTCCACCAGGACCTGGGCCGGTGCTTCCGCCATCATGAGCATCTGGAAGACGGTCACCAATTCCGCGGCCTCCGCTCCCACGACACACGCGCCCAGGATCCGTCCGTCGTCCCGCCCCACCAACACCTTGATCCGGCCCGCGGTGCGGTCGGTCTCGTAGGCGCGGGAGACACCGCTGAAGGGCACCGTGCCCACGTCATACGCCACTCCATTGCGGCGGGCCTCGCCTTCCGAGAGACCGACCCGGGCGACCTGGGGGTCCGTGAAGGTGGCATGGGGGACGAGGCGGTCCGCCCGGGTCCTGCGGGTGTTTCCCCGGAGGAGCTGGAAGAGGATGCGATGGTCGTCCCACGAGGCGTGCGTGAACTGGGGCCCGCCCGTGCAGTCGCCTACGGCGTACACCCCCTCGGCGGAGGTGGCGTAACGGTCATCCACGACAACGTAGCCGCGCTCATCGAGGGTGACGCCGGCCTCGCGGCACCCCAGATCGTCGGTGTTGGGGACCCGACCCGCGGCCACCAGGAGGTGGGATCCGCTCACCTGGGTCCCGTCGTCGAGGGCGACGCTCACGCCGCCCCCTCCCGGACGGTGCACCGACACGGCGCGGGCGCCCAGGCGAAGCGTCATCCCTTCCTCCCGGAGCGCCCCCTCCAGGGCCTCCGAGACGTCGGGATCCTCCCGGGCAAGCACGTGCGGGCTCGACTGCACCACCGTGACCTGTGAGCCCAGACGCCGGAAGGCCTGTCCCAGCTCGCACCCCACGTACCCGCCTCCCAGGACCACCAGGTGCTCGGGAAGCTGTTGCAGCTGCAGGGCGTTCCGGTTCGTGAGGAAGGGTACGTCCGACAGGCCCCGGAGCGCCGGCACCCTGGGACGGCAACCGGTGTTGACGATGACCACCGGTGCCGTGAAGTGCTGGCCTCCCACCTCCACCGTCCTGGGCCCGACGAAGCGGGCGTGTCCCCGAACGAGGCGGAGTCCGTCTCCAGCTTCCTCGACCTTCCTCTCTACGCCGGCGCGCCAGGTGCGAACCACGTCCCGGGTGCGGGCAACGACCCGCGCCATGTCGACGTGGACCCCGTCGACGTCCACGCCCAGCCTTTCCGCCACCCGCGCTCGGTGGGCCGCCTCGGCAGCCGCGATGAAGGTCTTGGTCGGCGTGCACCCGGTGTTCACGCATGTGCCGCCGAGCTCCCCTCGCTCTGCCAGGACCACCTCATTGCCCGCCCCGGCGAGCCGCCACGAGAGGGGAGCGCCGGCCTGACCGCTGCCGATGATGAGAACGTCTGCTTCCGTCAAGAGATCTCCTGGGATCGAGGAGTGGGGCGGGGAACCGGGAGGGCGCCGGCCACGTACCGGAGATGGCGCGGTCCACGGTGGACCGGCGTCTCCCCCGGTTCTAAGCTACAGGGCGACCGGCCACGCGTCCTCGCTCCTCGACACCCGAGAGACCCTCCCATGGAACGAAACCTGGACCAAGCGCACCCCATCCCGGTGGCCCGCGGCGCCCCGCAGCCTCCACGGCGCCGGGCGGCCCCGGGAACGTTGAGGCTCCATGGGATGGTAGGCTTCCATGTGCGGAGGCACAACGCGACCCCGGGGGCCTCGGTCCGTGGGTGAGGCCGGTCTCGAAGCGCGGGACCGTGCGGCGTCCGACGCGCCGGAGGTCCACGATCGGCAACGGATGCTCCAGGAGGTCACGGAGGGCCTTTCCCGTCCCCGCAAGGTGCTGTCCTCCAAGTACTTCTACGACGCGCGAGGCTCGGCGCTCTTCGAGGAGATCACCGGGCTCGAGGAGTACTATCCCACCCGCACGGAGCGATCTCTCCTGGAAGCGTGCATGCCGCG
Organism: Gemmatimonadota bacterium; assembly: GCA_050114675.1. Taxonomy (GTDB): domain Bacteria; phylum Gemmatimonadota; class Gemmatimonadetes; order Longimicrobiales; family Gaopeijiaceae; genus SZUA-318. Next base: position 6,925 of record JASFRY010000170.1, read on the forward strand.
CTGGGTCGAGGAGCACCGGCCCGCGGCCCTGGTCGAGCTGGGCGCCGGGAGCGCGGCCAAGTCCCGGGTGATCCTGGACGCCATGGCCGCCGAGGGGTGCGGAGAGCTCTATGTGCCGGTGGATGTGAGCGCAGCCTTCCTCCACGAGACCGCCGATCGACTGCGGGAGGAATACGACGATCTGCGCGTCGAGCCCGCCGTCGCGGACATGGCCGCTCCGATGGACCTTCCGGAGGCCCCCCCGGAGCCCACCTGGTTCGCCCTGCTGGGCGGTACCATCGGGAACTTCGATCGGAGCCACGCCATCGGGCTCCTGCGCCGGGTCGCGCGGCGGATGCGCCCGGGAGACCGCTTCCTCATGGGTGTGGATCGACGTCCTGGGCCCCACAAGAGCCAGGAGCGACTGGAGGCAGCGTACAACGATCCCCGGGGGGTCACGGCGGCCTTCAACCGGAACATCCTCCTGGTCTTGAACCGCGAGCTGGGCGCCGACTTCGACCCGGACGCGTTCCGCCACCGGGCCTTCTATGACGCAGAGGAGGGACGCATCGAGATGCATCTCGTGGCCGATGGAGCGCATTCAGTGCGGTTCGCGGACGGGAGCACTGTGACGTTCCAGCCCGGCGAGTCCGTCCGCACCGAGATCAGCTGCAAGTACGACCGTCCCTCGGTGGACGAGCTCTTCTCCGAGGCCGAGCTCGTGGTGGACCGATGGGAGGAAGACGACGAGGAGCTCTTTTCCCTCGTCCTGGGGCGAGCGGCGAGCTAGTGCCCGGACCGGGCTTCAGTGCCCGAAGTGGCCCAACGCCGGTATGTCCAGGCGCCCCTCGGGGCCCAGGACCACCGCATGGTGCGGTGGCACGGCCTTCCAGACCCGTGCCCGGTCAAGGGGCTCGGAGGCCAACACGATCCCCCGGGGTCCCTGAGCCGGTCCCCTGGCCACGTACAGGGAATTCGTGCGGCGCACCGTCGATGTCAGGAGCGCCGCCACCGAATTCCCGTCGGAGAGCACCATGGTGAGCTGCGCCTCGTTCCTGCCCACCCGCGAGGAGACGGCCCCGGCCGCGGCGCACAGCGCCTGGACCGGGCTGGCCCCGTTCTGAAGCGCCGCCACGACGAGCAAGAAGAGGGTTTCGGCCTCGGAGCT
>JASFRY010000171.1:0-8066 GCA_050114675.1 Gemmatimonadota bacterium
TTGCTCGAGTGGCAGCTCGTTCCGTCCGTCCTCGCCGTGTCCTGGTGGCGGGTCGGCGGGGCATGGCTCGTCGTCACAGCCGTCGCGTACTTCGGCCTCAAGGCGCTCCCCGAATGGATGGCAGGAGGGATCATGGGCCTGGGGCTCGGGGGCACCGCGGCGTACGTGGGGTGGCTCTACCTGAGCCCCCTCTGGGCCCTGGGGCTGGGACTCGGCATCGGAGGCTTGATGTACGTCGCCTTCAGCTCGCTGGAGTAGAGCCGCCCTCACCGTCGGCTCCAGCCGTCGGCAAGTCATTGCAGACGCGTCGAGCTCTCCCAGTCACTCCCTCGACCGCCCCAGCCACTGGTCGAACCAGTCCAGGATGTGAGGCGTCACGCTCATGAGGAGCTTGGGCTCACGGGGACCGTGGGGCGTGCGCGGGTAGAGGATCATCTGCGTCGGCACGCCGCGCCGCCTCAGCGCCCGGTAGAACTCGAGCCCCTGGTCGGTGGGCACCCGCTCGTCCTGGGCGCCGTGGAGGATCTGGGTCGGCGTGGTGACGTCGCCGATGGAGTAGATGGGCGAGTGCTTCTCGTACGTGTCGAAGTCCTCCCACGGCTCCTTCCCGCCCATGTGGGCCACCAGGTAGTCCTGGATGTCCGTGGTCATGGACATGGGAATCAGGTCCGGGAGCCCGGCGCCCATGCTCGCGGCCTTGAATCGGTCCGTGTGGGTGACGATCCACGAGGTCATGTAGCCGCCGTAGCTCCACCCCGCCTCCACCAGTGAGTCGGGCGTGGTCACCCCCATCTCCAGCACCTGGTCCACGCCCCGCATCAGGTCGCGGTAGTCACCGCCGCCCCAGTCCTTCACGTTGGCGTACCGGAAGTCCTTCCCGTAGCCCATGCTTCCCCGGGGGTTGGGACGGAGCACCGCGTAGCCGTGCTGGGCGAAGACCTGGATCATGTAGATCCCCGCCCCGCCGGTGAACGACTGGGTGAACACGCCGGCCGGCCCACCGTGGACGTTGAGGAGGAGCGGGACCTCGGTCCCCTCCTCATAGCCCACCGGGTACGTGAGAAGCCCTTCGATGGTGTACGGCCCGGACTTCCACGACACCACCTCGGTCCGTCCCATGGTGGGTCGGGGCACGTCGGCGTTGGCGTCGCTCAGCTTGGTGCGTCGGAGCTCGGTGGTAGGCGACACGTAGACGTCGGCCGGCGTGTCGGGGTCCTGCCACGTGAACGCCATGCGCGACCCGTCGTGGGCCACGGCCACGTCGCCCAGGTTCCCGCTGGGCGGGACCATCACCTCGGGCGCCGAGCCGTCGGCCGGCACGACCACGATCCCCCTCTGGGTGTGGATCGCTTCCTGGACCCACACGGCGCTTCCGTCGGGCGACCATCCGATCATTCCCACCGAGCGGTCGGGGGTCTCCCCCAGCTTCCGCGGCGTGCCTCCGGAGGCCGAGACCACCCAGACGTCGGACAGCCCAACGGGCTCCGGCTGCCCACCTTCGCTCGTGAACGCCACCGTGCGGCCGTCGGGCGAGAAGCGTGGATCGCCCTCCACGCCTGGCCGGGTCACCAGGGGCCGCACGTCGCCGCCGGTGGACGCCACCACCGAGATGTCCGCCTCCATCTGGCCGGTGTTGATGCGCGGGTCCGGCTGGTGGCTGAAGACGATCTCGCGCCCGTCGGGAGACCAGTCGAAGGAGCGCACCTGGAAGTGGCCCGACGTGAGCCGGGTCACAGGCCTGTCCGAAGCGTCACCTGCATTCACGGGCACCGCGTACAGGTGGGCGTAGTGGTAGAGGGAGTCCATGAAGAACTCGTCCCGCTTCTCCTCCTTTCGCTCCCGCTCCTCCGTGGTCGCCGTGTCGCGCATCGTATACGCGATGCGGTCTCCCTGGGGTGACCATGCGAAGGAGCCCACGCTTTCCGGAGCGTCGGTGAGCGCCCACGCCTCGCCGCCGTCCAGCGGAAGAACCCACACCTGCGTCTCGGCATCATCTCCGCCCCGTGCCGCCAGAAACGCCAGCTGCGTCCCGTCGGGGCTGAAGGCGGGCGAGGCGGCGGAAGACGGGCCCCGTGTGTACTGCCGGTCGCCCGAGCCGTCGGCGGCGGCCACCCACACCTGGCTCACGTACCTGGACGTCGAGCCCTCCATCTCGGCGTGACGTACCGTGTAGGCGACCCGGCTGCCGTCGGACGAGATGGCGACGCCGCCTACCGTGCGGTAGCGCATGGCCAGCTCGGGTGTCCAGCCGCCTTCCTGAGCCTGAACGGTCGGTGGGACGGAGAGGATGAGGGCGGCCGCAGCAGCCGCCAGGGAAGCTCCGCGAAGCGTGCAGCGTGACATGGTGAGCTCCAGGTCGGTGGGGATCCGGGAAGGGTACGCTCGCGCGCGACAGTGCGGCAACCGCTTCCGACAGGCCCCACGCGCGGTTGGCGCCCGGCCGGAACGCCTCTCATCGGCCGTCCGCCCCTGGCCGCTTCCCTACCTTCGGATACGGATAGCGAACGGCGAGCGTGTAGACGGCGGAGAGCAGGGATCCGGAGGAGCCCCCGCCGGCGGCGCCGGCGGGGACCACGCCTCTCGGTCTCGGCTCACTGCCGGACGGCATTCCACTCGGTGATCTTCTCCGTGCCGAGCTCCGACGGAACGTCGCACGAGCCGGTCGCGTGGATCTCCGTGGCCACCCCGTTGGTGACCCGGACCTCACCACGGTAGTGGCAGTCGAACGGGGCTGCGCTCGCGTGGGCCGGCCGGAACGAGGAAGCCCGGGAGACGCTCCAGTCTCTGCGGCGCCTCCCGCCCGACCGGCATCGGCTTCCCTTCCATGCAGCCCTGATCCGCCTGGGGCTCGGAGAGATCGATCGCGGCGTGGCGCTGCTCGAGGAGGACGTGGAACGCCGCACCTGGTTCGCTCGCATCCTCGGGGTCGAGCCCCTCGTCGATCCCGCCCGGGGGCACCCCCGCTTCGCGGCCCTTCTCGAGCGCGTGGGACTCGGCGACGTGGAACCGCCGGGCGGAGACGTCACGACGCGGGATTCGTGATGGGCCTTCTCTGAACCTGGCGATCGCGGATCAGTAGAGGTGTTTCCGATAGCTGTCGTCGATGAGTTCCTCGAACTCCTCCAGCGTGCACGTCAGCTGCGCGTGGTCCATCAGCACACGAGCCAGGGACGACATTTCGGCCGTATCCGGCCAGCTCTGCGGATCCCACAAGTCCGACCGGATGACGCACTTCGCGCAATGCATGAACGCTTCGTCTACGGCCACGGCGAGTGCCAGGTCCGGCGCCTTTCCCCGCACGGCCATGCGCTCCCGCAGCCAGTCGTCGCGCACGATGGTGGCCCTTCCCCGCACACGCAGCGTCTCCCGCTTTCCCGGGATCAGGAAGAGCATCCCGACCCTGGGGTCTTCCAAAATGTTGCTGAGGCTGTCCGCGCGTCGGTTTCCCACGCGGTCCGGAACGGCCAGGGTGCGTTCGTCCAGCACGTGGACGAATCCGGGCGGGTCGCCCTTGGGCGAGATGTCGATCGGGCCGCCGGGGCGAGACGAAGCCAAGAGGAGAAAGGGCGAGCGTTCGATGAATGCCCTGCAGTGTTCGTCCAGGATGGGGATCACCTTCTGGACGTTACGCTCGGCCGGGTGGCCGAGGACATCTCGCAGTTGGTCTTCCGTCTCGATGACATCGGTGAAGCCGGCGGTCATGCAGTCCCCTTTGCTCAAGCAGATCCAGGTCGGGCTCTGACCGTACTTGGAGTGGGGCGTGCGTGGCAAACGCTCGGGGAAACGAGACACACGGCCCGGGACCAGCCCCGCCACGAAGTGCCTGCCGAACTCCGCGGTGTCGGCCAGCTTCGTATCGGGCGTCCTCTGACCGTCCTCCGATCGGGCGACGCTCAGCGCACGGCTGGAGGACGGGACCGCATTCTAAGGGTGTCCTTCTGAGAGGAACCCTCCCCTACTCCGACACCGCCACCGGGCCAGCGGAGAACACGGGCCTGAAGCCCAGCCCTCAGAACCCGTTCAACGGGTTCGTCACCGTGGATCCCACGGTCAGTCTGCATTACCTGGACTTCGGCGGAGAAGGGGACCCCGTCCTGCCGCTGGCTGGACTGGGCAACACCCCCAACGTCTTTCGCGATCTGGCTCCGCTCCTCACGGACCACTACCGCGTCCGTGCTCTGACACGGCGCGGATTCGCGCGTCTACCTCGATGCCACTTACGACCGCACGCTACCCTCCGAGCCTTCCGGTTCGTCGACCTGGGCTACCTCTCCGGCACCATCCCCCACCGATGTGGCCAACCGCAAGGCGTTCCAGGCCAACCTGAACGGCGTCTCCGGTGTGCAGTTTCCCATGGAGGAGGTAATCGCCACGACCGCGCTCCGCGCACTCTGGTCTATTCCAGGCGGTGGTACTGGAGCGACCAGGTGAAGGCGGTCCTATCCGAGCTCGAGAAGAGAGTGGGTGCACGCTCAACCCATGACTCTCGCCTGGTCAGGGCGAAACCGTAACATTGGATGGATCGAAGTGGGCGCCCCTCCTTTGACCGGAGCGCATAAGATTCAAATCAGCGGCTGGATGACTCCGATTCCCCTGGGCCTGCGCGGTGTGTGGACGGGCCCCGCCGTCCTGCTGCTCCTGGCCCTGCCCGGGTGCGGTCCTCTGCAGCGCCGGCACCTTCCCGACCCATTCCCCGTCCAGCCTCCCTACGGCGAGATAGTCAGGGAGATCCGTATCGTGGGGAACAAGACGACGGATGAGGACGTCATCCGCGAGAGTCTGGAGACGCGGCTCGGCAGGCCGTACTCGAGGGATGACGCAAACCGAGACTACGACCGGCTTACTCAGCTCGGCGTGTTCACCTCCATCTCCTTCGACACCGAGCCCGCGGACGGCGGCATCGCCTTGACGGTACACGTGGGCGAGGTGAGCACGTATCTACCCACGCTGAGCTTCGCCCTGACCCAGGAGAACGGGATGGAGATCGGCCCCGGCTTCTCCTCGCCCAACCTCCTGGGGAGGGCGGCCAAGGCGTCGGCGTACGTGCGCTTCGGCGGCGCCAAGAACGGGGGGCTCAGATTCCGGGACACATGGCACCCCACCGGGAAGTGGCACAGGTGCTGCTTCGAGATCGAGTTCTACCACCGGGAGCGCCACAACGAGCTCGATGATTTCCAGGAGCTGTCGAACGAGGGGATGGTCCAATACCTCTACAACCTGACCACGGGGGTCCATGTGGGCGCTCGCGTGAGCTACTTGAGCGTCTCAGCACAAGAGGACTCGGCAGGTGTCGTTCCCGGCGTCACGCTGAACCCGGCCGGCAAGGACGTGATCCCGGGTCTGGGCCTCGTGGTCGAGTACGACTCCCGGAACCTGATCAGCTACCCCACAACCGGGTGGTTTGTCCAGATCAGCGCCATGCAGTACGGGGGGGACCTGGGCGGGTACTCCGACTACCCCAGGGTCGAGCTCGACATGCGCCGGTATCTGCAGCTGGCAGGTCCCCGTCACGCCCTCGCCGCCTACTCCCTCCTCACGCTCACGGGCGGCACGATGGGGAAGGACGTGCCTATCCACCAGGACTTCCACCTCGGTGGCACGAACTCGGTGCGGGGGTGGCCCCTCGGCTCGCGGTCTGGCAAGGACCAGTGGATCAACACGGTGGAGTACTGGTGGACCCTGGTGCCCGAGTCCGCCTACAAGCTCTACTTCCTCAAGTGGTCCATGGGCCTCCAGCTCGCAGCCTTCGCCGACGTGGCCACCGCGTGGGACAGCCGGGAGGAGTTCAACCCCAACTGGATTGGCGGCGGCGGGCTGGGCGCCCGACTGACCATGTCCCAGATGGGGTTCCTCCGCTTCGACATGGCGATGGGCAAGATCCATCCCGGTGTACGTATCTCGTTCCACGTCGGCGGCTCCGAGCGCGCTATTGCGCAGAAGCGTCGGGTGCGGTAGGACCCGCCGTGCGCTTCCCCCGCCCGACTCGACGTTTCGCCGCCATCGCGCTGGTCGTGACGCTCCTGTGGAGCGGAGCCCGGTCGGTCTCGGGGCAGGCGGCGGAGGGCTCCACGGCCTCGGCGGTTGGGCTCGCCGTCCTCGGTGCCTACTCGGGCACCGTGATGGGGTTGATCGGTGCAGTGGGCCCGTGCAACAGGCTCTTGTCGGGTGCGGTCTGCCCCCGGGTTGGCGCCGCTTTGGGTGGCGCGGTGGGCCTGGCCTCCGGCGCGGTGTTGGGCAGCAACGATTCCGCCGCCCTGGAGGGCGCCTTCCGGAACGCGGGGTACGGCGCCCTTGCCGGTGGCCTGGTGGGATGGGGGCTCACCGGTGTGGTGCGGCAGTACTGGTGGCCGGACCCTCTGGCAATCGGCGCGGTGGGAGCGGCCATCGGCGCCTCTCCCAAAGGGGCCGGCGCAGGGTTTGTGGCCGGTGCGGCGGCAGGGTTTCTGAGTTGGATGGCGATTCCCCGCGTCAGCGTGGGAGACGCCATCAGCCTGGCGCTGACGGGGCTTGCGGCAGGGGGGCTCATCGGATGGGTGTCGGAGGCGGCGGCCAGCCGCTCCGGAGGCCCCGCCCTCGCCACGAGTGCGGCTCTGTCGGTGAGCTTCCGGCTCCCCCTGCCATGATGCGGTGTGCAGGTGCTGCCCGCGTTTTCGCCCTGGGGGCATGGCTCCTGGTGGGCGCCTGTGAGCTGCGGCACGACATGGCGCCCATCTCTCCCTGCGGCGGAGGCGCAGCCTCTCGCATTCGTTGGTGGGGGTCCAGCGACCCGGACGACCGGGCAGCCAACGAAGTCCGCTGCCGCACGGTGGGCGACCCCGTGTTCGTGCCCAGGGCCGCCCCGGGGTTCGAGGCGCTGGTCCCCGGCGACTCGCTCGCCGTCTTCAGTTGGAACGTGGCGGTGGGTGCCACCGATCTCATCTCTTTCCTTCGGGAGGAGGTGGGCCTCACGTGCGCCGGTTCCGGAAGCCACCCCGGGAAGCGCTACCGCCATGTCGTCCTGGTCTTGCAGGAAGCCTACCGTCATTCCGATGCTCTTCCCGCCATGGACGACCCGAGGTTGGCAGGGAGCCCGGCTGCGCAGCCCCGACGGCCCGACGACAACCTCGACGTCGTGGAGACGGCGGCACGTTGCGGGTTGGCCGCTGCGTACCTTCCGTCCGGACGCAATGGAGCCGACCGACCGGGGCAGGTCCGGGTGGACAAGGGTAACGCCATCCTCTCGACCCTGTCCCTCGACGACGTGGTTGGCATCGAGATACCCTTCGAGACCGAGCGGAAGGTGGCGTTGGTTGCGGGCGTCCCCCTGCCGCGGGGGTCCATGCTCCGGATCGCGAGCGTCCACCTCGACGTCGTCACGAACTTTCGGCGAGCTCTTCTGTCGGGGAACCAGAACCGGGTCCGCCAGGTCCGGGGCCTCGTGGAGGCTTTGGATTCGCTGGACCGGAGCGAGGCAGTGTCGCCCCCGACGTTGGTGGGGGGGGACTTCAACACGTGGTCTGGATTCGAGGGAGCACTGCGATTCCTCCGCAGCGCCTTTCCCGACTCCCCCCCTTGGAGTGGCCAGGGCACCCGGGGCCCTTTCCCCACCGACCACGTCTTCTTCCGGGAGAACCTGGACGCCGCCCCGGGGGTCACCCTCCTGGCCGACAGCTACAGGCGCCTGGACGTCCGCTACGGCTCGGACCACGAGCCCCTCTTCGTGTGGTTGAGCCTGGAGGGACACGCCTCGGACCGGTGATCTCCGCCGAGCGCGACTCCTGGTCTGGGTAGTCCACCGAGCGGACAACGCCGTGCGCCCCACCGATGCACGCCTGCCGGAGCGCTCGCGTTTATGGCGCAAAAGCAGACAGCACCACACATTGTGGGATATCCTCGCCACTGCCCCGCCCCGCACCCTCCATCAGCCGCGTGGGTGTCCGGGTGCAGCCAGGGGCTCGCATACGTCGTGAGCTCGGCAGCGGCCGCCAGACTCGAACGAGGCACTGCCGATGGATACACGGCTGCGCTCCTTCTTCCTGGCCGCATTGCTGGTCGCCGTCGCCAGCGAGCGGGTGGCCGCTCAGCAG
>JASFRY010000172.1:0-8037 GCA_050114675.1 Gemmatimonadota bacterium
CTCGCATCGGGGCACGGAGTTCGGGCTGGTGCCTTGGTGGGGGGCGCTCCCCCTCTGGGTCGTGCTGGTGATCTTTGGACGGGAGCTCCTCATCACCGTCTTCCGGGCATACGCGGCGAACCGAGGTGTGGTCATCGCCGCGGGTCGGACGGGCAAGCGCAAGGCCCTCTTCCAGTCCCTCTTCATCGGGGGGCTGCTGCTCTGGTATCCCTTGCGGGAGCTGGCCCTGGCTCGAGGATGGGACGCCAACGCGGTGTGGCGCGGGTGGTTCGCCTTCCATGGCGCCTGGGTAGGCGTGACGCTGGCCATCGCCCTCCTCCTCACCGTCTACTCCATGCTGGACTACGCGTGGCGCTACCGGTCGGTCCTGGGCATCCGGGGCTGACGAGGCACCTCTCACCCGAACCTCCCATGCCCGACGCCCCCATGTCCCCGAAGGCTGCCATCGTCACCGTAGGAGACGAGCTGCTCCTGGGTCAGACGGTGGACACCAACGCCGCCTGGCTGGGCCGGCGCCTGGCCGAGCGGGGGATCCCCGTCGTGCGCCGCTACACGGTGGCCGACGACGCCGGAGAGATCCATGGCGCCGTCCTGGGGGCTCTGGAGGCCGCCGAGCTCGTCCTGGTCACCGGAGGCCTGGGGCCCACCCCGGACGACCTCACCCGCGACGCCGTGGCCGAGCTTCTCGGGCGGCCCCTGATCACCGATCCCGAGGTCCTGGAGCGCATCCGGGCGCGGTTCCGCGAGCGCGGGGTCGAAGAGCTCCCCGAGCCGAACCGGAGGGTGGCCCAGGTTCCCGAAGGGGCGCGCAAGCTCACCAATCCCGAGGGAACGGCCCCGGGTCTCCTCCTCGAGACAGATGGGCGCCTGGTCGTGCTCTTCCCGGGGGTTCCGCGGGAGTTGAAGGGGATCTACGGGGCGGATTTCGTCCCGTCCCTGGAGGAGCACTTCACGCGCCGGCTCCGCCCCGTGCACATCCGGGTGATCCACACGACGGGGATCCCCGAGTCGCTCCTCTCCCACCAGGTGGGGGAGGCGCTTCCCCATGGACCGGACCCGGTCAAGCTGGCCTTCCTCCCCGACGAACGGGGGGTGGACCTGCGCCTGACCGCGTTCGACCTGGACGAGGGGGTCGCCGCGCGGAGCTTCGACGCCCTCGAGGAGGCGCTGAAGGAGGTGGTCGAGCCCTGGCGGTTCCACGCTCCGGGTGGAGATCTGGCGGAGGCCGTCTCAGCCGCCCTGGAGCGCTCCGGCAGAACGCTGGCCGTGGCCGAGAGCTGCACCGGAGGGCTCATCGGCAAGCGGATCACCGATCATGCCGGCGCATCCGCCGTGTTCCTCGGCGGGGTCGTGGCATACGCCAACCAGACCAAGGTGGAGGTGCTGGGCGTCGATCCCGACGTGCTGGAGCGGGACGGAGCGGTCTCGGAGGCGGTGGCCCGCCAGATGGCCGAAGGCGCGGCCCGGCGGCTCGGTGCCCACGCCGGCCTGGGCATCACCGGTGTGGCAGGTCCCGACGGCGGAACGGACGAAAAGCCCGTGGGCACGGTCTGGTACGCCGCCACCGTCGAGGGACGTACCGTCGCCCGCCGGGAGCGATTTCCGGGAGACCGGCGATCGGTGCGGGAGCGTTCGGCCCAGGCCGCGCTCTTCCTCCTTCTCAGGCTTCTGGAGGACCGCCTCCAGCCCTGACGGAGGGAGATCGAGGCAGAGAAAGGGGCCCGGACGGCTCCGCGAAGGGCAGTCGGCCACGGCCGGGGGCTGAACCAACCCGGTCCAGGATGGTATCTTGAACCGCCCATGGGCGCGCATCGGAGGCTTCGGGGTAGCCGGTGGACGCGCCACGGACGACCCACACAGAACAGAACCATGACGGATTCCGTACGGAACACCGACGAGCTCGATCCGAGAGAAGAGTTGGCCGATCCCGTCGAGGACATCGATGAGGACGACGGTGGTGTGACGGCTGCCTCGTCCGGGTCCGCCCCGGAGCCGGGTGCGGCCCCGCCCCAGGAGGACCCGTCCGACGGGGAGGGCGAGGGGGACTCCGACGGCCTGCTGGACCTGGCCGAGGGAGTCGAGGGCTCTCTCGACGCCGAGCTGGTGGCGCTCCGCGAGGAGTTCGAGAAGCTCAACGACCGCCACCTCCGTCTCGCTGCGGAGTTCAACAACTATCGGCGGCGGGTCGAGCAGGAGCGTCTCGACCAGTGGGGCCGGGCGCAGGCCGACATGGTGGGGAAGCTCGTGGACGTGCTGGACGACCTGCAGCGGGTGGCGGGCCTGGACCTGAGCAATGCCACCGTCGAGGCGATCATGGAGGGCATCGACCTGGTGGAGCGGAAGTTCATGCGCGTGCTCAACGATGCCGGCGTGGAGGTGGTCGATCCCGAAGGTGAGCCCTTCGATCCCGAGACCATGGAGGCCATGCTCAGCGTGCCGGCCGAGTCGGATGAGGACGACGAGAAGGTGGCCCAGGTGTTCCAGAAGGGCTATGCCCTGAAGGGCATTCTCATCCGCCCGGCGCGGGTGAGCGTCCACAAGAACGACTGAAGCGAGCGACCACCGGACCATGGCGCCTGCGACGAAAGACTACTACGAGGTCCTGGGGGTTCCCGAGAAGGCGAGCCAGGAGGGCATCAAGAAGGCGTACCGCAAGCTCGCCAAGCAGTATCACCCCGACGCCAACCCCGACGATCCCAAAGCGGCCGAGCGGTTCAAGGAGATCGGGGAGGCCTATTCGGTCCTCTCCAACGCCGAGAAGCGGAAGCAGTACGATCAGATGCGGCGCCTGGGCGCCTTCGGTGGCTTCGGGCGGGGCGGCGCCTCGCCCCGTCGGCCTGGTGGCGCGGGGGGCGGCTTCCAGTCGGAGCCCGGCTTCTCGTTCGAGGACTTCCAGGGCGGATTCGGCAACATCTCCGACATCTTCAGCTCGCTGTTCGACCTGGGCAAGAAGCAGGGCACGGGAACGCGGAAGCGGGGTCCCCAGAAGGGCCAGAACGTCGAGTATGTGGTGGAGATCCCCTTCCTCACGGCGGCCCTGGGCGGGAAGATCTCGGTGAATGTGGCCATCACAGAGGAGTGCGCCACCTGCGGAGGAAAAGGGGCCAAGCCGGGCACGTCCCTCAGGACCTGCACCGAATGCGGCGGGTCGGGGAGCGTGTCCTTCGGTCAGGGTGGCTTCGCCGTCAAGCGTCCGTGTCCGGCGTGCTTCGGCCGCGGCAAGATCCCCGAGGTCCCGTGCCCCTCGTGTGACGGACGAGGCTCGGTCCGCCAGCAGCGGAAGCTGCAGATCAACGTTCCTCCGGGTGTGGATACCGGGTCGAAGGTGCGGCTGTCGGGCCAGGGGGAGCGGGGACAGGGCGGGGGACCGGCCGGTGACCTCATCATCACCTTCCGGGTTCAGCACCACCGCTTCTTCCGCCGGGAGGGGTTGGATGTCCATGTCACCATCCCCATCAACATCGTCCAGGCGACGCTGGGATCGAAGATCCGGGTCCGGACCATCCACGGAAAGAAGGTGGTGCTCAAGATCCCCCAGGGAACGCAGAGCGGCACCAAGTTCCGGGTCCGGGGACAGGGCGTGGCGAAGGAGGGACGCACGGGCGACCAGTACGTGGAAGTGAAGATCCAGGTCCCCGACAAGCTCTCCGACGAAGAGCAGAAGGCCATGGAGGAATTTGCGGAGGCGTCGGGGCTTAAGCACTGAGGCCCCGTAGCCTGAGGAGCGCCGAGCCCCCCGGGCCGGCACCAGGACGTTACGCGACTTGCCTGACCCGTCCGGCCGAGACGATCCGGCCCCCTCCCAGCACCCGGTCCCCGTCGAAGACCACGGCGGACTGCCCGGGTGTGACCGCCGCGACCTCCTCGCCCAGGTCGAGCTCCAGCCCCGCCGCGTCGCACCGGGTCACCACCGCCGGCACGTCGGGTGCCCGGTACCGGAGCTGCACCCGCACGGGGCGGTCCACCGAGGGAGGTTCGTCGAGCCAGTTGAGCTCACCCACCCGGACCCGGTCGGCGTAGAGCTCTTCCCGGGTGCCCACGACCACCTCCCGGCGCTCCGGCCGGAGCTCCAGCACGTACATGGGCTCCGAGAAGCCCCCGCCCAGGCCCTTCCGCTGTCCCACCGTGAATCCGGCGTACCCCTGGTGCTCGCCCAGCACCGCGCCGCTCCGGTCCACGAGGGGGCCGGGCTCCAGGGCCGGATGGACCGTTCCCAGGCGCTTCTTCAGGAGATCCCGGTAGTCACCGGTCGGCACGAAACAGATCTCCTGGGACTCGGGCTTGTCCGCCGTGGCCAGAGAGAGGGCGCGGGCGCGCTCCCGTACCTGCGGCTTGGTCAACGCGCCCAGCGGGAAGCGGAGGAGGGGCAGCATGTCGCGGGGCAGACCCCACAGGAAGTAGCTCTGGTCCTTGTCGGGATCGAGCCCGCGGAGGAGCGCCGAGCCCGCGGTGTCGTGCCGGGCACGCACGTAGTGGCCCGACGCGATGGCGTCGCACCCCAGCGCCCGGCCTCGTTCCAGGAGATCGCGGAACTTGGTGTTGCTGTTGCACCGGACGCACGGATTCGGTGTCCGGCCCCGGGCGTACTCGGCCACGAAGTCGTCGATGACGTCCCGGGTGAAGTCCTGTTCCACGTCGAAGACGTAGTGGGGGATGCCCAGCGACACGGCCACGCGCCGGGCATCGGCGATCCCGTCGAGGCCGCAGCACGTCTTGCCGTGCCCCGGCGTCTCGGAGTAGCAGAACGTCTTCATGGTGACGCCCACCACGTCGTAGCCCTCCTCCACCAGGAGGGCCGCCGCGACCGAGGAGTCCACGCCCCCGGACATGGCCACGAGCACCCGGGTCACGCTGTGGCTCCTCCGGCCCGCAGGCGGCCGACGGCCTCGGCCACGACCCGGGCGGCGCGGTCCACGTCGTCCTCCGCGGTGGACCGTCCCAGGGAGAAGCGGACCGTGGCGAACGGATCGTCGTCGCCGTAGAGGGCGGCGATGACGTGGCTCGCCTTGGTGGCGCCGGAGCTGCACGCCGAGCCTCCCGAAGCGGCGATCCCTTCCAGGTCCAGGGCCATGAGGAGGGCCTGACCGTCCACGTCGGGGATGGCCACGCTGGCCACGTGAGGTGCTCGCGGCGCTTCGCCGGCGTTGACACGGATCCCCTCCAGGGACGCCGTGAGCCGGGCCTCCAGGGCGTCCCTCAGCGTCTGGAGTCGCCGCGCCTCCACCGCCTGTTCCTCCAGCGCCAGGCGCAGGGCCGTGGCCATGCCGGCGGCGCCGGCCACGTCCTGGGTTCCGGGCCGGAGCGTCGACTCCTGGCCCCCTCCGTGGAGGAGGGGCCTGAGCGCCGTTCCCGAGCGGACATAGAGGAGGCCGGTACCCTTGGGTCCGTAGATCTTGTGGCCCGTGACCGTGAGGAGATCCACGGGGAGGCGCTGCACCCCGACCGGCACCTTGCCCGCGGCCTGGACCGCGTCGGTGTGGAAGGTGCCGCCGGAGGCGGCGACCCTTGCAGCGACCTCCTCCACCGGGAGCACCATCCCGGTCTCGTTGTTCACCCAGATCATGGAGACCACCGCGGGACCCGATGCCAGAGCGCGGTCGAGGGCGTCCAGGTCCACCGAGCCGTCGGGGGACACGGACAGCGTCACCCGTCGCCCGGCTCCCCGTGCGGTGGCCGCGTCCGCCGCCGCCAGGACGGCACTGTGGTCCACGGCCGTCACCACCACGGTAGGGAGCTGGCCGTCGGCGCGGAGGAAGCCCGCACGGCCCAGGATGGCCAGGTTGTCCGACTCGGTGCCCCCACGCACGAAGTAGATCTCGGACGAGCGGGCGCCGAGGGCCGCGGCGCACGTCGCACGGGCTTCCTCGAGAGCGCTGGAGGCTTCCCGTCCCCACCTGTGGAGGGAGGACGGATTGCCGAACGCGCCGTCGTGCACCGCGTCCATGGCGGCACGGACCTCTGCGCGCAGGGGGGTGGTGGCGGCGTGGTCGAGGTAGATGGGCTTCACCGGTCCGCTCCGGGGCGGTTCGTGTCGTTTCGTCCGCTGGGGGGCTTGGGTACCTTTGGGTGGGCCGCTCCCGCGGACACCGTCGGCTCGGCCCCGTATACCGCATTCCCGTCCGTTCAGGTCCCCGAGCGCTCCATCGCCTCCATGGTCTACCTGCCACCGCCCTTTCCCCGCGGCCGGCCCCCCTGCTTCCGAGCCACGGTCCACGGCACGGTCTTCGCGGGCCGGGATCGACACCTGGCAGCGGTCCACGACGGAGACGCGGTGCGGCTCGTGGCGGATCCACCCGGCCAGGACGACCCGGAGGTCTGGGTGCACCTCGCCAGCGGCGAGCCCCTCGGGCATCTTCCGCCGGAGATCGGTGCCTGGCTCTGGCCGTGGATGCGTGGAGGAGGGCGGGCCGAGGCCGTCGCCGTCCATGTGGGGGGCGGCGACGAGCCGTCGTGGCGAAGGCTCGTGGTGGAGGTGGTGTGCGCCCTGGAGGGTGGCGCGGAGGGAGAGGCGGGAGGACGTTCGGCCCTCTGAGCCCTGGGGAGCCCCGGCCCTCCGCCATCGCCGCCCGCAGGGCGGTCAGAAGGTCGAGACGCCCAGGCTTCCCAGCGTGTCCACCCGGAAGGTCTCGTCGACCCGGAAGGGCTCGCCGTAGGCGACGCGGATCAGGGATCCGTAGTGGGCGCACTGCGCCCGGATCTGCTCCATGAGGGGACGTTCTCCGCCCGGAAAGACCTCGCCGGCCTGGGTCTTTCCCTGGAACTGGGAGCCGTACGCCTCCAGGGCCCGGAGCTTCCGATCCATCTGGTCGGTGACGTCCACGACGAACGACGGAGGCCCCGCGTCCTCCCGGAACGCCGACGCATAGACGAGCTTCTCCGGGCGGAACGGGTTTCCTGCCACCTCGAGCTTCTTCAGCGCCGACAGGAAGCACGCGTCGCGCACCAGCTCGGCGGCCACCCGGTGGTCCCGGTGCCGCCCCACCCTCCAGTGCGTTACCACCACCCGGGGGCGCAGCGCCCGGAGCTGGGCGGCCACGGCGAGTCGTGCCTCGTGGCTGTTCTCCAGGCGGGAGTCGGGGAGCCCGAGGCAGCGCCGGTCCCGGACGCCCAGCACCGCCGCTGCCGCCCGGGCTTCCTCGGCCCGGAGCTCCGGAGTGCCCTGGCTCCCCATCTCGCCCGCGGTGAGGTCGAGGATGCCCACGGCCTCACCGGCGTCGCTGCTCCGGGCCAGGGCGCCGCCGCACAAGAGCTCGGCGTCGTCGGGGTGGGCGAAGATGGCCAGGACGTCCAGGGATGGGCTCATGAGGGCTCCGGCGCCACGAGGTGGGGTGTGGGTGGGTGGGGTACCGGCGGGGTCCCCACGAGTTCCTGGCGCTCAGGCCACGCCCAGCATGTCGGTGGCCACGGCGACGCCGTGGCATGCGCTGCCGGCCAGCACGAAGAGGTGCCAGACCGCGTGGGCGTAAGGTATGCGCTCCGTGTGGTAGAATGCCGTGCCGGCCGTGTAGCACACCCCTCCGGCGACCAGCCAGATCAGCGTGAGCGGTGAGAGGCGCTGCACCAGGGGGACCGCGGCCACGAGCACGAGCCACCCCATGGCCACGTACAGCGTGGTGGACAGGCGTGGGAAGCGCCCGAGAAGGAGGATTTTGAACGCCACGCCCGCGACGGCCAGCCCCCAGACCACGCCGAAGAGGCTCCATCCCCACCCTCCCCGGAGGCTGGAGAGGGTGAAGGGGGTGTAGGTACCGGCGATGAGGAGGTAGATGGCGGCGTGATCCACCGTACGCAGCCGGACCTTCCACCGCGCCGAGGGGATGGCGTGATACAGGGTGGACGCGGTGTAGAGGCCCACGAGCGTGGCCACGAAGATCGACGTCCCCACGATGCGCCACGGGTCGCCGGTGTGCGCGGCAAGCACCACCAGCGCAGCGCCGGCGGTCAGTCCGGCCAGCACGCCCAGGCCGTGGGTCAGGGCGTTGGCCAGCTCCTCGTGCCGGGCCCGGGGAGAGAGAGTGCCGCGGCGCACGCCTCTAC
>JASFRY010000173.1:0-8020 GCA_050114675.1 Gemmatimonadota bacterium
CATCCCGCCGTCGCCTCCACGCTCAACGACCTGGGCGTCGCTGCGCTCCAGAACGGGGACTACCGTGCCGCCGAAGCGGACTTCCGCCGCATGACCGCCATCTACGACTCGGTGTACGGTCCGCAGCACTACCTGATGGGGCTCTCCCGGGCCAACCTGGCCAGCGTGTACGTGCGGGAAGGTCGCTATCTGGACGCCGACACCCTGTTCCGCACGGCGATCCGCACCTTCCTGGCAACGCTGCCCCCCGACCATATGCAGACGGCCATCGCCCGGATCAAGCTCGGGCACGTGCTCGTGCTGCGGCAGCGGTGGAAAGAGGCGGAAGAGCCGCTGATCCAGGGGTACGAGACACTATCCAGCCAGACCAGCCCTACGGTGAGCTGGCTCGAGTCTGCCCGGCAGGACCTGGTACAGCTCTACGAGGCGCTGGGGCAGCCGGACAAGGCGGCAGCCTACCGGGCGGAGCAGGAGGACAGCACCTCCGGGTGACCACGTCGGACCGGGATGGGCGCTCGGGCCACTGGCCCCCTCGCCGGGCCGGGCGTAGGATTCACCACGGCCCGGTCTGTGCGGGCCCCATGCCGCCAGCCCTCCCGTGGCGGTCCGCCTGTGCTTCAGCCTCACCCGGGAGGGCTCATGCGACGCGTCGCACTCGCCAACATCCTCTGGCTCCTCGCACTCTCCGCAGCCGGTCCGTCCGTTCTGGCCGCCCAGGCCGGAACGCAGCAGGACGTCCGGAGCCTGCTGGAAGCCAACGCCATCATCGAGCAGAAGGTCATGGTGCCCATGCGTGACGGCACGCGCATGGCCGCCGACGTCTACCGGCCCAAGACCGACCGGCCCGTTCCCATCATCTTCTCCCGCACGCCCTACAACTTCAATTCGTGGCGTGACGGCGAGTTCGTGGAACGCACGTACAGGGCGGCGTGGGAGGCGGTGCGACGGGGCTACGCCTACGTGGTCATGAACGAGCGGGGCCGCTTCTTCTCCGAGGGGAACTGGGACATCCTGGGGCCGCCCCTCAGCGACGGCTACGACGCCTTCGACTGGATGGCTGCCCAACCCTGGTCCAGCGGGAAGGTGGGCACCCTGGGGTGCTCGTCCACCGCCGAGTGGCAGATGGCCGTGGCATCGCTGGACAACCCGGCCCACACCACCATGATCGCCGAAGGCTTCGGCGCCGGTGTCGGTCGCGTGGGTGACTGGTACGAGCAGGGCAACTGGTACCGGGGCGGAGCCGAGCAGATGCTCTTCTTCGCGTGGCTCTACGGCGTCCAGACGGGCATCCGGCCCATGTTCCCGCCCAACCTGCCCCGGGAGGACCTGGTGCGGGTGTCCCGCTACTGGGATCTGGCGCCTGAGATGCCACCGGTGGACTGGTCCAAGGCGCTGGAGCACCTACCCCTGGTGGATATCCTGAAGGCCGTCCAGGGCAACGACGGGCCCTACGAGGACATGATCAAGCGCAAGCCCAACGACCCCAAGTGGTACCAGGGCGGGCTGTACCACGACGACATGCCTTTCAACAAGCCTGCGCTCTGGTTCATGTCGTGGTACGACGTCTCCACCGGGCCCAACCTGGCCATGTTCAATCATGCTCGTAAGGACGGTGTGAGCGCCCGCGCCCGGGACAATCAGTACGCCATCATCGCCCCCACCCTGCACTGCTCCTACACCCGGGCTACCGAGCACACCGTGGTGGGGGAGCGCGACGTGGGCGACGCCCGCTGGGACTACGACGCCCTCACCTACGGGTGGTTCGACATGTGGCTCAAGGGCCAGAACGACGGGCTCCTGGATACCCTGCCCCACGTGCGCTACTACACCATGGGCTCCAACCGCTGGCAGAGCGCCGACACCTGGCCGCCGGCCGGCGTGCGCCCCGTCACGTACTACCTGGACAGCGGCGGCCACGCCAACACCCTCCAGGGAGACGGCGTGCTCACCACCCGGAAGCCGGCCCGGGACGGGTCCGACGCCTACGCCTACGACCCCTTCGACCCGGTTCGCTCCCATGGAGGCAACGTCTGCTGCACGGGGAACGCGGTGCGCGGCGGCGCCCTGGACCAGCGGGAGATGGAGGAGCGCGACGACATCCTGGTCTACACCACCGAGCCCCTGGAGGAGGGCCTTGAGGTGACCGGGACCATCGGCATCACGCTGTATGTGTCCTCGGATGCCAAAGACACGGACTTCACGGTGAAGCTCATCGACGTCTACCCCGACGGGACGGCGTACAACCTGGACGAGACCATCCAGCGCGCCCGCTACCGGGAGGGGTACGACAAGGAAGTCTTCATGGAGCCCGGCCAGGTCTACGAGATGGAGCTGGGCCCCCTCTCCACCAGCAACTGGTTCGCGCCGGGACACCGGATTCGCATCGAGGTGGCCAGCAGCAACTTCCCGCGCTTCACACGCAACCTGAACACCGGCGGAGACATCTGGAGCGAGACCGAGGGCGTGGTGGCCCACAACCAGGTGCACCACGGACCGCGAGCCCTGTCGCAGATCCGCCTGCCGGTGATGCGGCGGCCGTCATCGTAGATCCGCGTCCGCCGGCCGGCGCCTTCCCGCGGGCAGGGCGAGGCGCCGGGGTCCTGAAGACGCAGGAAGCCCCGTCCCGGGGACGACCGGGACGGGGCTTCTGACATCTCAGCGGGAGGCGAGGCCTGCTACACCTTCATGGTCTTCGCGTACTCGGCGCCCACCGCACCGCTCCGGCATACGTCTCCGGCCAGGAAGTCCGCGGCACGCTTGGCCTGCAGCGCCAGGGCGTCCTTCAGCGTCGCACCGCATCCGTCGCGCACCGTCGCCATGATGGCCTCCCGGGCCGCCTCCATGGCGGGGCTGTCGGCCTCGGGCAGGTCTTCGGGCTCGGCGGGGACGGGCGACACCGCTCCCTCCTCCAGGGGCCTTCGCTCGATGCCGGCATCCTCTCCCGCGGCCAGCGCCCACGCCGTGGCCACCGCCTCTTCCAGCGGGCCGGCGAAGTCCACCAACCAGCCCACCGCGTCGTTGGCGCGGACCGGCGAGCCCGTGAGGAGCATCGCCACGATCCGGGGCCACGCGTCGCGGGGCGCCCGGCGCAGCGGCCAGTGGCACCCTTCCATCCCGGGCACCACGGGGAGCGTGACCTCGGGCCACCCGAAGCGGGCGTCGTCCACCGACACCAGGAAGTGGCAGTGGGCCAGGAGCTCCAGCATGCCGCCGAGGCAGCGCTTGCCCGGCACCATGGCCACCGAGACCTGGAAGTCGTCGTTGAGGCGCCGCGCAGTGCGGGACCACCCGTTGGTGATGGCCAGGCCCGCCTCCACGTCCTCCAGGGCGGCGTAGAAATCGCTCGTGTCGGCCCCCACCATCTGGGTGGAGATGTGGAAGTCCGACGTAACGATGACGCGGTCGATGCCCTCGCCCTTCAGCCAGTCCAGGGCCCGGTTCAGCTCCCGGTCCACGTCCCACGAGTAGCTCTCGCGGCTGAAGGTCACCACACCCACGGTACCGTCGTGCTCGGCGTTGACGTAGAGCTGGTTCCACTCCGGTGCGTCCATGTCGTCCAAGGCATCGGGGTACCAGCTGCTCCCCTCCGTCGCCTCGGGGTGGAGCTCGTGGTACCGCTCCACCGTGGACAGCACGCCCTCACGCCCCGTCTCCCGCATGACCGCCACGATGCCGTGCCGGAACTGGGCGCACAGCTCGCCGATGGCGTTCAGGTGCGCCAGGTGGCCCCGCTTCTCGTGGAGCATGAGGCTGGTCATCTGGAAGAGGGGGCCCAGGATCCAGGCCCGGAAGTCCTCGGTCTCCTGCTCCGACAGCTTCCAGTCCACCAGGGGGCGGAAGTGGTTGGGCGGGTACCACTCCTGGCCCGTGTCCTTGCGCTCCACCAGGTCCGGCGTGGGACGGAAGAGCTCGCCGTACTCGCCGGCCAGGTGGTGCAGGCACGACCAGGTGAGGAAGTCGGCGCCCTTGGCCCCGATGGCGTCGTGGGCGCGGAAGGGGTTGGGCCCCAGGAGCTTGCGGACCAGCTTGTCCACCTTCCAGTACGGCATGTTGCTGGCCTCGTGATAGCGAAGCGCCGCCAGCGTCACGCCGCAGAAGAGCACGTCCAGGATGAAGGACCAGTTGTCGCCCACCGGCAACGGGATCATGCCCAGCGCCCACAGCAGCTTCGTCACCGCGGAAGGCTCGTCCTCCACGATCTCCCACACCTTGTTGATCTCGTGGGGGAAGGCCGGGTGCGCGATGCCCACGCCCAGCTCGGAGCTGGGGAAGCCCGAGGTGACCGAGCGGATCTCGATGTCGGGGAAGGCCTCGCGGAAGATGGCGTAGTGGGCCCTCTTCACCTCCAGGATCTCGGGGATGGCCTCCAGGAGGAAGCGGGGCTTCATGGCCGCGAGCTCGGCGGGAAGCGTCTTCCCGTCGTAGGTGAGGCGCACGATGCTCCCCATGATGCGGTCGGCGCCGGCCTTGCCGAAGGCCTGAACCAGGCCCGGATACTGGCGGCCGATCCCGTCGGGCGCCCCGGGGAAGTCCAGCGCCACCACCGGTACGCCGTAGGGCTCCAGGCGCGACGCCAGCTGCATGGTCTTGCCCGCACCCACGATGCCGTTGGCCCCGGAGATGACCAGGGCGCCCCGGTCGTCGGCGGGGCCGAAGACCTCGTCCACCAGGGCGCCGGTCTCGGCGGGCAGCGCACCCCGCCGGAAGATGTCGAGCACGCCGCCGAGGCCCAGCGTCTCCAGCGTGGGCGCCCGCAGGCTCCGGACCGCCGTCTCCTGCTCCATCGTCTTGGTCGTCATGGTCTCGGGCTCCTCAGGAAACCTGGAACAGCGCAGCGATGCCCACGTCACCCGCGGCGCATCCGAAGATCAGCACATAGCCCCCACCCAGGTCCACCGCCTCCTCCAGCCCCTCGATGAGCACCCGGGTGAGCGTGGGTCCCTGGGGGTGGCCCCACACCAGCGAGCAGCCGGTGTTGTTCATCTTCCGCCAGTCGTAGCCCGTGGCCTTGGAGAAGATGACGTCGTTCACGGCGAAGGGGTTGTGGTTCTTCACCACCGCCACGTCGTCCAGAGACATCCCCAGCCGGTCCATGAGCTTCTTCACGGCGATGGCCGGTGCCTCGGGCATGAGGCTCGGGTTGGTGCGGGCCTCCGCCTTCCCCACGATGCGGATGTCGATCTCGGGCCGGGGGCTCAGCTCCTTCGCCTTCTCCTCGGTGGTCACCAGGAGCGTGGCCATGCCGTCGGAGGCGTGGGTCTGGGTGCCGCTGGTGACGCAGGTGTCCAGCTCCCGCTGGCTCCGCAGGGTGGCCATGGTGAGCTGGCGCACCCCCTTGTCGGCGTCGATGCGGCCCAGGGGCTTCCCCTGGACGTTGAGGACGTCCAGGGGCACCAGCACCCGGTCCAGGAAGCCCGAGTCCAGGGCCTGGAAGTACTGCTGATAGCGCAGGTGCGCGACCTCGTCGGTCTCGACCCGCTCGGCCCCGTACTTCCGGGCGGTGATACCGGCCGCCGTGATCATGGCGTTCCCGGTGGCAGGGTCGAAGCCGAAGTTGTCCCAGACGTCGGCGATGGCCTGGGTGCGCTCATGGGCGCGGCGCTCGGGGAAGACACCAACCGGGGAGTCGCTGGTGCGGTCGAAGGTGAGCACCCCCACCACGTCGTTGGACACGGACTCCACCTCGCCGGCGGCGGTGAGCACGGCCTGGAGCCCGGTGGCGCAGGCCTGCTCCACGTGATAGCCGGGGATGCGGTGCCCCATGCAGCTCGCCACCAGGGGCGCCGTCCAGAACTTCCAATGCCAGGGGATGGTCGAGCCCAGCACCAGGTATTCCAGCTCGGTGATGGGCACGCCCCGGAGCCCCAGGATGCGCGCGGCGGCCTCACCTGCGAACTGGCCGATGTTCACCTCGGCCAGCGCCGAGGTCTGCCACGCCGGAAAGAAGCTGCTTCCCCACGTGCCGTAGGGAATCCGTGCACTGGGGTATGCGATGCGATCGTTGCTGCTCATGCTCGGCTGCTCACTCTTCGTGCGGGACCGAAGGGCCGGGGAGGGACGGCGACCGATGGGGGTATCCAAAACTATCCCCAGCGTTCCATCGGGCAATCGAGGTGCGTACCTTGCCGGCATGCGCCTTCCACGCCCTCGCCGGATGCTCGCCGCGGGAATCGTCGTCCTGGGGTCGGCCTGCGGCGGCGCCACGGTGCCGACCACGCCGGCCCGGACCTCCACCCCCGCCCCCGCCGTGTTGCCGTTCCTGGACCCGTCCGTCCCCGTGGAGGCCCGCGTCGCCGACCTCGTGGGACGCCTCACGCTGGAGGAGAAGGCGCTGCAGCTCACGAGCCAGGCTCCGGCCATTCCCCGCCTCGGCGTGCCCGCCTATGACTGGTGGAGCGAGGCGCTGCACGGCGTGGCGCGGGCGGGCCGCGCCACCGTGTTCCCCCAGGCCATCGGGCTGGCCGCCACCTGGGACGCGGACCTCATGCTCCGCGTCGCCACGGCCACCTCCATGGAAGCCCGGGCGAAGCACGAGGATTCGGTGCGACGCGGAAGCCGGAGCATCTACGAAGGGCTCACGTTCTTCTCGCCCAACATCAACATCTTCCGGGACCCCCGCTGGGGTCGCGGCCAGGAGACGTACGGCGAAGACCCGTACCTCACGGGACGCCTCGCCGTGGCCTTCATCCACGGGATGCAGGGAGACGACCCGGAGCACCCGCGCACCGTGGCCACCGCGAAGCACTATGCCGTGCACTCGGGCCCCGAGCCCGACCGCCATTCGTTCGACGCGGTGGTCTCGGAACGGGACCTGCGGGAGACCTACCTGCCGGCGTTCCGGGCTGCCGTGGAGGACGGGAGCGTGGGCTCGGTCATGTGCGCCTACAACCGGGTATATGGCGATCCGGCGTGCGCCAGCGAGCGGCTCCTCGACGGCATCCTCCGCGGGGAATGGGGCTTCCAGGGATACGTGGTGTCCGACTGCTGGGCCGTCACGGACTTCATCGATGGCCATCACGTGGCCGACGACGAGGCCGAAGCCGCGTCCCGAGCCCTGCGCGCCGGCACCGACCTGGTCTGTGGGCCCGAGTACCGCAGCCTTCCCGAGGCGGAACAGGCCGGTCGCGTCTCCGAGGCCGTCCTGGACCGGGCGCTCACCCGGACCCTGACCCAGCGCGTCCGCCTGGGCCTCCTCGACCCCCCGGGCACCGGACCGTGGGGGGACGTCCCCCTGGACGTGGTGGACTCCCCGGAGCACCGGGCCCTCGCCCGGGAGGCCGCGCGCGCATCGCTGGTCCTCCTGAAGAACGACGACGACCTGCTTCCCCTGCGCGACGTGCGGCGCCTGGCCGTCATCGGACCCGACGCCGACGACGTGGAGGTCCTCCTGGGCAACTACAACGGGTGGCCCGCCGCGCCTGTCACCCCCCTGGAGGGTCTCCGGCAGGCCGCGGAGGAGGCGGGCATCCAGGTCGTGTACGCCCGGGGCTCCGACGTGGCCCGGGGTGTGCCGTCGGTGTCCCCGGTCCCGGCCTCGGCGCTGCGCGGGCTCACGGCGCGCTACTTCGCCAACCACGAGTGGTCGGGTGAGCCCCTCGCCACGCGCGACGAGCCCTCCATCGACCACCAGTGGTGGCGGGATGCACCCCTCCCCGGCATGCCCGCCGACTCCTTCTCCGTGCGCTGGACCGGTACCCTGGTCCCGCCGGTGACGGGGCGCTACGTCCTGGGGGTCCGGCTCAACGGGGAGGCACGTCTCTTTCTGGACGATTCGCTCCTCGTGGAGTTCGGCGACCGCCACGTGGTGGCCACCCCTGCGGCCCAGGTCGATCTGCGCGCGGGGGAGGCGCGCAGACTCACCGTCGAATACCGCGACAGGCGGATCGACGCCCAAGTGCAGCTCATGTGGGCGACGCCGGAAGCGGATCTCCGGGAACGGGCCGTCGAGGCAGCGCGCGGCGCCGATGCCGCCGTGCTCTTCCTGGGCCTGTCTCCCCGCCTCGAAGGCGAGGAGATGCCG
>JASFRY010000174.1:0-7990 GCA_050114675.1 Gemmatimonadota bacterium
GTGAAGTTCGTGCCGGAAGACCGCACACCGGAGGTTCGCATCCGGGCCCGGCGCCAGGACAAGCACGTGAGCCTGGAGGTGGAGGACAACGGCATCGGCATCGCACCCGACGACCTGCCCCGGGCACTTCGCGCCTTCGAGCGCCTGGATCCGACGCGCTTTCCCGGGACGGGGGTGGGACTCTCCATCGTGCACAAGGGCGTGGAGCGCATGGGGGGCGAGGTGGGCGTGCGCGAGTCCGGAGCAGGGAAGGGCACCACCTTCTTCGTGCTCCTGCGGGCCGCCCCCGAGGCGTAGCGTCCGACAGCCTGTCCTGCGACGCGATCCGTCGGATCGCGCGGAGCTGCTCCTAGGGCGTGTGTGCCGGCGCCTCCACCGGCTCCTTGAGCTCCGGCGGCACGAAGTCCCGGATCCGGACGTAGGTCACCACCCCCCACATGAGGAGGGCCAGCACGAGGATGATGATCCCGGTCTTCATGTCGATGCGGGCATGCCGGATCCGCTTCAGCACCTTGGTCTCCGCGTGTGGGGCGGAAGTGGCGACCGCCCTGGGCTCTGGATGCACAATGTAGTGTGGTGTTTCGGAAGTCCGCGAACGGCCGAGTTGTTTCCGAAATACCACACTGGCTTGCGGATCATCCCGCGGCTTCGCGGGTCCCTCATGCCCATGAGCCGGATGCCCTTCGTCGACTGGGGTGCGCCGCTGGTGGAAGGGCGCTTCCTGCATCGTCCCAACCGCTTCGTGGTCCACGTGGACGTCCCCGGACGGGGGGCGGTGGTGGCGCACCTGGCCGATCCGGGCCGCCTGCGCGAGCTCCTGGTTCCGGGCCGGCGCATGGGACTCCGGCCCGAGCCGCCCTCGGCGACCCGCTCCACGAGGTGGACGGCCCTCCTCGTGGAGTCCCCGGATGGCTCGGGATGGGTCAGCGTCAACACCACCATGCCCAATCGGCTCGTGGAGCTGGCGCTGCGCGACAGGGTCCTGGACGAGCTCGCCGCTTGGCGGTACGTGCGCCGGGAGGTTTCGTATGGCGCGTCCCGCCTAGACTTCCTTCTGGAAGACGACGCGGGCCGTCTCCTCTACATGGAGACCAAGAGCGTGACGCTGGTGGAGGACGATGTGGCCCTCTTCCCCGATGCCGTCACCGCCCGGGGCGCCCGCCACCTGGAGGAGCTGGTGCGGGCCGTGGAGGAGGGGCACGAAGCCGCCGTGCTCTTCGTCCTCCAGCGGCCCGACGCCCGGCGCATCGTGGCAGCGCGGGCCATCGATCCCAACTTCGCCGACACGCTGGAGCGGGCCCAGGCCGCGGGCGTGCGCGTGCTCGGCCGACGCTGCTCGGTGGGATGGGACGGCATCCGCCTCGGCACGCCGGTGCCGGCGGCGGCGGGATAGGCCGAGGGCGACCGCGACGACGCGACCTTCGTCCGGGGGGTGGCGCCGTGGGGTGACCTCTTCGATCTTCTCCCTTCCAGTTTTTCCGTCGGACCCCGCGCCGTCGATCTCCTGGACGCGGCGCACATGTGAGAAGCAGCTGTATGACCGGCCCTGCCCCCCTGCGCTCCTGGAAGCTCTCTCCCGGGCGCGCCATCCTGTTGCCCGTCGCCATCGCTGTGGCGTTGGCGGTGTTCGGCTTCGCCAGCGTGCGGCAGCACGCCGTCATGTTCGGCTCCTTCACCGGGGCGGCGTCGGTCCTCGTGCTGTGGGCGGCCGGCCTGTACCTTGGCGCCCGCAAGGCGGGTCGGGGCCTTACGCTGATCGTGTCGCTCAAGCCCCAGCACTGGGTCCAGACCATCGCCCAGCTGGTGATCTACTACTGGTGGGGGAGCCACGTCCCCATCGTGGCGGCCTTCGCACCCTTCATCGTGGCGCAGATCATCTTCGCCTACGGCGTGGACGCGCTGCTCAACTGGTCCCGGAGAGACGAGTACTACCTGGGGTTCGGGCCTTTCCCCATCATCCTCAGCATCAACCTCTTCCTCTGGTTCAGACCCGAGGTCTTCTACTGGCAGTTCGTGATGATCCTGGTGGGCTTCCTGGCCAAGGAGCTCATCCGGTGGAAGAAGAACGGCCGCTCGGCCCACATCTTCAACCCGTCGTCCTTCCCTCTGGCGGTCTTCTCCCTGTTCCTCATCGCGACCCACGGGTCCGACGCCACGTTCGGTCAGGTCATCGCCAACAGCATCTTCGACCCGCCGTACATCTACCTGGTCATCTTCCTGGCGGCGGTCCCCGGTCAGTATCTGTTCGGCGTGGCCCGCGTGTCGCTGGCGGCGGTGGCCACCCTCATGGTCATCAGCCTGACCTACCTCCATTTCACGGGGACGTACCTCTTCCTCGACGCCCACATCCCCGTGCCCGTCTTCATCGGGCTTCTCCTCCTGGTCACCGACCCGTCCACGTCGCCGCAAACGGAGCTGGGCCGCATCCTCTTCGGGGTGCTGTACGGGGTGTTCACCACCGTGCTCTACGTGGTGCTCGTCACGTCGGGGACGCCCACCTTCTACGACAAGCTGCTGCCCATCCCGGTGCTGAACCTCATGGTGCGGGCGCTGGACCGCTTCGCGGCGTGGAAGCCCCTGTGGCGACTCGACCCCACGCGGCTGGCGCCGAGCCTCTCGTCCCGGGGACGACACTACGCCTACGCCACCGTCATGGCCGTGGTGTTCGCCGGCCTCTACGCTACCGGGAGCGTGGGTGACCATCACCCCGGCCAGTACCTGCCCTTCTGGAAGCAGGCGTGCGAGGAGGGGAGCGGCCGGGCGTGCCGGTACGCGGCGCACCTGACGGAGATCTACTGCCAGAACGGTTCGGGGTGGGCCTGCAACGAGGCCGGCGTCCAGCGCGTGGCCCTGCGTCAGCCGGCGGCCGAGCAGTTCTTCAAGCGCGGATGCGACCTGGGCTACCCCGCGGCGTGCGAGAACGCCGAGTCCGGCACCCGGGTGACGAGCGACCTGGCCCGCGGGCAGCCGCGCATGGAGGACCTGCCCATCGTGCTCCGGGGAACCAAGCCCATCCTCTCGGAACGCGATCCCGAGACGCTGCTGGCCGTGGGATGCAGGGAGGGGTGGGACGGGATGTGCAGGTCGTAGGAGGACGCCCCTTACGCGTGGGCCTCGGGAACGAAACCGCCCCACCGGGTCGACCCGGTGGGGCGGCGCTCCGTTTTCGGAACGAAGGAAGTGGTGAGCTCAGCCGGCCAGCGGCGTGCAGGGCGCCACCAGGCGCCGGGCCGCACACTCGTTCGCCGGAACGATCATGTTGTCGAACACGGAATCACCCGCGCGGTCGACGGGAAGCTGATCCAACCGATCATAGCGGCGCGCGTCGATCCAGCGCGTGCCCTGCGACCACAGCAATGAGTAGAGGCGGTTGTACAAGAGCTCCGTGATGAAGTCCGCATCGGAGCTGGCCGCGGTCAGAGCCGTCGGCTCCAGCCCGCCCGCGTTCTCCCGGATCAGGTTGATGTCGTCGATCGCCCCGGCCTTGTTGCCGGTGTTCCAACGGATCTCGGCCCGCAGCAGGAGCAGCTCCTCGTTGGTGATCCACGGGATCGGAGCCCCCAGGTCGGCCTGCGTGGGATCGCTCTCGCTGTTGAAGAGGATGGGCTTGTACGAGCTGGACAGGTCGTTCAGCTCACGCGTGCGCCCCACGTCCATCACCTTTTCGGTGAGACGCAGGTCCGGCTCGCCGTTGGCGCGAAGCTGAACGCCGCTCACGATGGACGGATGCACCCAAAGGTGATTGCTGGACGTGGGCTCCGAGATGGGATTGGTCGGCTCCCCGGACGCCGTCGAATAGCCATAGTAGACGCCGGTGGAGAGGGAAGCCGGAAGACCCGCGTCCGTGATGAACGACGCTCCGAGCGTCGTGCTCGCCTGGCTCCAGCACGACCCGCAATCGAGGAAGGTCGCCCGCCACACCAGGATCTTGGCCGCCAACGCGCGGTTGAACCTCGCGAAGGACGCCGGTGTGCCGAAGTCGCTGTAGCCCGGGGCCATGCGGAACGGGAAGGCATCCCCTCCGGACTGCAGGTCCGCGTACGCTTCGTCCATCAGGTCCGATGCGGCCTGAAGGGCGTCCGAGAAGGACACGAACGGCGCAGGCTCGGCGTCGATGGGCCGGTCCACATCCAGGGGAATCCCCAGGGAACCGGTGCGAATGGCCAGCTCCGTGACGTGCCAGGCCTTGACGGTGTTGGCGAATCCCGTCGCCGCGCTGCGCTCGGCGTCGCTCAGCACCGAGGTGCTGCCCAGCGCCTTCAGGTACACGTTGATGGTGCGAATGGCCGAGTACTGCCCGGTCCAGATCCCGGAGTTGCGCCCCGTCGGGTCCTGGGGCCCGCGGATCTGTTCGCCGGTCTCACGAGGGTCGTTGCCAAGGAGATTGTAGCCTTCGCGGCCGTACAGCGCGTAGAACTGGATCTGAGTGCCGATGTCGTTGAACGCCTGCGAGAAGATGCCCGTCGCAGCGCGCGCGAGCACGTCACGCGACGGGTCCTTCGTCAGCTCTTCCACGGTCGGGGCGTTGGTGTTGACGATGTCCAGGTCCCCACAGGCCGCGAGCGCCATCGCGCCGACGAGCACGAGACCGAGGCTCCGCCGCCCCCTACCCGCTCTCTTTCCGATGCCGGTTGTCGTGGTCATGTCAGAACCCCACTGAGACGTTGAAGAAGATGCTCCGGGACGGCGGATAAGGACTGATGTCCAGATTGTTGCGAACCGAGGCGCTGCCGAAGTTCGCCACCTCGGGGTCGAGTCCGCTGTATCCGGCCCACATGAAGAGATTGCGCCCGGTGACACCCACTCGCAGGGTTCTCGCGCCCAGATTCAGGCCCTCGACCACATCCGGCGGCACATTCCAGTCCAGCCCGACCTCGCGGACCTTCACGAAGCTCGCGTCCTCGATGTAGGGCGAGATCACGCCGTGGAGGTACCCGTCGTAGCGGGCCTGCCACGAGTCCGTCCCCCAGTCGGGCGACGTCTGGCCGTCATCCGTGAGGAACTCCGTCAGGTTGATCACGTCGCCGCCATGCTGCCAGTCGACGACCGCCCTCAGGCTCAACGACCTGAAGGACCAGGTGTTGACGAAGCCCATGCGGAAGTCGGGCGCCGAGTTCCCGAGTTGCGCCAGCGTGTCGGCGCGCGTCTTGCTCCCGTCACCCCTGAAGTCGAAGCCGATGATCTGCGTGATCGGCCGGCCCTCCTGGATGTACGTGCGGCCCAGATTGCCGAAGCCGGACTGCGCAGGGAAGAACGACGGCAGCCCGGCCAGATCGACGACCTCGCTCGTGTAGCGCGTGAACGAGACCTGGGAGATCCACCGGCTCGTCGGGGTGACCACGGGCGTGAAGCCCACGGAGATCTCGGTCCCCTCGTTTCGGATCTTCCCGCCGTTGAAGAGCTGGCTCGTGAAGCCCGACGACGGTGCCGGCACACGCTGGAGCAACAGGTTCGTCGTGTTGCGGCGGAACCGCGTGATCTCCCAGGTGAGACGATTGTCCATCATCGTCCCGTCGATGCCGACCTCGATCTCCTTCAGCCTTTCCGGTTCGATGCCGGAGAAGCCCGATGTGGTCGAGACGGTCACCCCCTGTTCGCCGCCGAGCTGCGGAGCGTTCAGGTTCGTGAACTTCTGGCCGAACAGCGGCTGGTTGCCGGTCTCGCCGTACGCCGCACGCAGCTTCACCTCGTTGCCCGCACCCAGGACGTCCAGGAAGCGGTACGAACCCGAGAGCTTCGGATAGACGAAGTACTTGCCGATGGAGCCGTTCACGCTGCTCCGCTCGGCACGCAGGCCGCCCTGAACCGTCAGTCGCTCATTGAAGAGGTTGATCTCCTCCTGGGCGTACAGGGCGAACGTCCGCTCGCGGGTCAGGTTCTCGGTGGGCGTAGTGTTCGTCCCCTGGTTCACGTTCCGCTGCCCGGGAAGGAGGTTCCGGGTGAGGATCTGATTGGTGTGCAGGCGTGTGTCCTCGTACTGCGCCCCAAAAGAGGTCGACGCGGACCAGCTCGGTGCCTGCCATCGGTGGATGGCGTTGACGTTCCAGTTCTGGAAGAAGCTCCGGCCGTCGGTCTGGACCGCGACGCCCGGGAGGGCCGCCACCTGTTGGTTGTACAACTCGTTCGGCGCCCAGACCTGGTTGTTCTGATCGAACGTGTCGAGCCCGCCACCGGCCACCACCCGGAGGCTCTGTTGATCGTTGCGGAACACGTCCCAGTCCAGCCGAGCGCCGCCGGTAAAGCGGTTGGTGTCCTCGTGATTGACACCCAGAGCGGCGAGCTGGAGCGGGTTGGAGGGAATGCCGGCGATGGACGGCTCGGGGTAGGGGGCGCCGTTCGCATCCTCGGACATGTTGAAGAAGCTGGGTATGTAGGCCATGGCGTAGCCCATACACCCGAAGTTGTTGCAGTTGTTGTCCCACCCCCGGTCGTTCGTCGCTCGGTTGTAGGCGCTCGAGATGTGCAGCGTGAGGGTCGAGCTCAGATCGTGATCGAGGTTCAGCCGCACGGACCGCTGGCCCGCGCCGGTGTTCCTCTCGATGCCCTCGTCCTGTCTCCAGTCACCGGAGAAGTAGTAACGCGTATTCCCGGTGCCGCCGGAGAGGCTCACCAGGGTCTCGTAGGAGGGTTTGCGCTGGTCGTACACCTGTCCGTACAGATCGTAGTACGGACTCGCGTTGCCCTGGAAGTACGCGGCCGCATCACTCCCGAAGACGTCGACCGCGTCGGCCTGCGTCCAGCGGCGGGTCTTCAGGAGCTTCAGGGGTGTGAACATGCCGACGCGCTGTGTGACATTGAACCGCGCCGCCCCCGCCCGGCCGCGCTTCGTCGTGATGACGACCACGCCGTTGGCAGCCTTGGAGCCGTAGATCGACGACGCAGCCGCGCCCTTCAGGACCTCGATGCTCTCGATGTCGGCAGGGTTCAGGTCCGCGATCCGGCTGATCGGATCCGCTTCCGTCGAAGGAGATGCCTCGTTGTTCGCGTACCCACGCCCGCCCGGAAGCTCGGCATTCGAGTACAGGACGCCGTCCACGACGTAGAGGGGATCGTAGCCACCCAGAAGCGTGTTGTTTCCGCGGATCTGGATCTGCATCCCGCCGCCGGGCGCACCGGAGTTGCTCTGGATGTTGACGCCCGTGATCTTGCCGTTGAGCGCGTCCACCATGGACTGGGCCGGCACCTGACTGATGTCCGCCCCTGAGACGTACGCGACGGAGGTGGTCGCCGTGCGACGCTGTACCGTCGTCGCCTGTCCCGTCACGATGAGGGCGTCGAGGTGGAACGGGCTGAAGTCGAGGGAGATCCTCACCGTCGCCTGGTCGGCCGGGACCTGGACCTGCTGGTCCGCGTAGCCGAGAGCGCTGACCGCGAGCGTCACCTCGCCGGCCGGAGCGACGATCATGAAGCGGCCCTCTTCGTTCGAGAGGACCGCATTCGATGCGGTTCCGCTGGTGATGGTGACCACCGCGTCCGCCACGGGCTGGTTCGTGCTCCCACTCACCACCTGTCCCGTTATCTGGCGACTCTGCGCGGAGAGCGTGGCTGGCAACAGCGCCGCGAGAATGGCGACACCGGACAACCAGCGACCAGGTCTAAACGTTTGAGCTCCCATAGGTACCCCCTTGGGAATGCGGGAAACAATTGCCGCGGCGTCGCGAAGGCGACCCGCGGCGAGGTGTCCGCATGTACGGACGCGGATCAATAGTCTTTCTGATTCGCGTTTGCCAGGCGACTATGTCATACGCTGCACGATGCGTGTACGCAATCCTGGGTAAGCTGGGGCATGAGGGGGCGCAGCACGGGGCTGGGCCGACATTGTGAGCGGCACGGTGGCGGATAGGAGGTACCGGCTGCAGCGGAGGGCGGGCCAACACCGAGAGCCTCACCACCGTCTACCAGGAGGCAGACGCCGAGACTATGTTACCCGTCGTTCTCGGGCCGGAGAGCCTCGGGAGGCCCACAGGCGCCTCCGACATACGCGCTCCGC
>JASFRY010000175.1:0-7969 GCA_050114675.1 Gemmatimonadota bacterium
TGGGCTTCTTCAGGTCCCCCGACGACGAAGAGCCCGAGCGCGAGCTCCTCGTGGCCGCCCGATCACTGGAGGGCCTCAGCGAGGTTCAGCTCGCCGAGGCCTTCGGGCGCGCCGAGCCTCCTCCGAAGCCGGGTGCCGGGAAGGAGCTCTTCCCCGAAACCCGGGGAAAAGGCCGGAAGGGCGAAGGGGGATGAGTCCCTGCAGGTAGCGCCGCTCTGGGGAAGCGTCCCCCCCATGGGACGCACTGCGTGTCAAACGCACACGTTTGCGCGTCGGGGTGACACACCCTGAGCACCGGCCGTTCCACCCGATTATCTCCTTAAGTCGTTGCCTTGCAACATCCTGGATCGTGTGTGTCAATCCGGCACGGAGTGTGCGTAGGCAAGGCGCGGCGTCGCGCACGCGCGGCGGCCGGGCGATTACTCCGCAGGCACGAGGCCGACTGGATATGAGAACGGGCAGGGAGGAAGCAGATGTGGA
Organism: Gemmatimonadota bacterium; assembly: GCA_050114675.1. Lineage (GTDB taxonomy): Bacteria > Gemmatimonadota > Gemmatimonadetes > Longimicrobiales > Gaopeijiaceae > SZUA-318. Next base: position 481 of record JASFRY010000175.1, read on the forward strand.
TCCCCGGGCACGCGGTCCTCTTCGGGGCATCGTGATCACCCGGGGCGGTACGCCGGCACCCCGCCAGCCACGTATCTCGGCATTCATCTGGGGCGGCAAGGTGCGCCCCACACCGACGCTCCCCTTCGGGCGTTGGAAGGGGGCGGCGTAGGCGTTACCACGCCGCTGTCCCGTTCCACAGTACTCCGGGTGTGAAGCCCCCGGGTGGCGCATGGCCACCCGGGGGCTTTTGTTTGTGGACGCGCGCGGCCCTCTTTAACGGCGTCGCGCGCCGGACCGTCCAAGAGATGTCGGGGGTATCCGGAGCGTTCCGGAGGCCGCGCAAGATATCCGGACACGGGCGAGGGTGGCGAGTGTTTTCAACAAGGGGCTGAAGCTCGGTGTCATCAAATCGGTCCGACACGCCGCGAGACGGCGAGCTGGTGCGGAGGGCCCGGGAAGGCGATGGACACGCCTTCGGCCGGTTGGTCCAGCGGTATCAGCGTGCCGCGTACGCGGTGGCCTACTCGGTGACGGGAAGGCACGAGGATGCCGAAGACGCCGCCCAGGAGTCCTTCCTGGTGGCGCTGGAGCGCCTCGAGGAGTGTCGGAGCCCCGATCGGTTCGGAGGATGGCTCATGACCATCGTTCGCAACCGCTCGCGAAACCTGGTGCGCCGGGAGGTGCTCAGGGAGACGGATCCGGTGCCGCTGGCGGCGAGCTCGAGCACGCCGACCCCGGACCGGGCCACGGAGCTCTCGGAGCTCCAGGAGAAGTTGAGGGAGGCGCTGGACGCGCTTCCGCAGGTTCAGAGGGAGATCGTGCTCCTCCATGACATGGAGGGGTGGAAGCACCGCGAGATCGCGGAGAGGATCGGGCTCCCTTCGGGGACGGTCCGGTCGCACCTCCACTTCGCACGCAAGGCGTTGCGAGAGGCCCTGGGTGCCGAGACGGACTCCGAGGCTGGGACAAGGAGCGAGAAATGAACTGGGACGGGCAGCGAAAGAGGGACGACGCCGACGAGCTCGGCCGTGACGCCGAGTTGGCGTCGCTGCTCGAGCTCGTGGATCCGGCGGCCCGGGATCCCCACTACTGGCTGCGATTCCAGAACAAGGTCCTGAAGAGCGCGTCGGGAGAGCTGGCTCGGAGGCGCCTCATGGCGGACCTCACCGTTGGCGAGGTGCTGTCGTCCTGGGCGCGTGCCGTGGTACCCACGGCCATCCTCGCCGCAGTGGTGGCCGCCATGGTGCTGCTTCACGGCCAGCCGGTGACCGCGCCCATGCCGACGAGCGTGGAGGATCTCCTGGTAGCCGGCCTGGGAGACCAGACCATCCCGGCCGCGTTGAGCTCGGATGAGGACGGTACGTCGCAGGTGGCGTTCGCCGGGGACCGGTTCTGATGGAGAGGCTGCTCCGCACCCGACTCCTGACGGCACTCGTGCTCGTAGTGGTCTTCGCTGCCGGCGTGGCGCTGGGCTTCGCCGTGGACCGTACGCTGGGCGCCGAGCCCGTGGAGGAGATGGCGGCGAGGCCCGATTCGGCATCGTCGTCCAGGGATCGCCAGCCCATGTACGAGCAGGTGGGGCCCACGGAGGAGCAGAAGATCCTCATCGACTCCATCGTAGCTCAGTCCAGAGAGGACATGAAGCAGCTCCACGCCGAGTTCCGGGCGGCGTACAACCCGCGCTACCAGGCACTGGTGAAGGAGACGCGGGATGCGATCAAGGCGGTCCTGACGCCCGAACAGGCGAAGGCGTACGACTCCCTGCTGACCGAGTACGACCAGCGTCGAGCGCGCCGGTCATCGAGGGACAATCGAGAGTAGCCCCATGAACAGCATCGAGTGGGTCCCAGGGACCTTCCGGGAGCCGAGCCTCCCGGCGGGTTGGGGGACCGTGACGCCGACGAAGGAGCGCAAGCGAGCCGCGATGGTGATGCGACACGAAAACATCCGGGTCCGGGCTCAGCCCGGGGCCGTACCGGGGAGGGGACTGTGAATCCGACCATCATCCAGACCGAAGGGCTGAAGAAGGACTACGTGCTGGGCGCCGAAACCGTACACGCCGTAAGGGGCGTGGACCTCAAGATCAGCCACGGTGAGTTCGTGGCCATCATGGGACCCTCGGGAAGCGGCAAGTCGACGTTCATGAACATGGTCGGCTGCCTCGACACGCCCACGGACGGCAGGTACTGGCTCAACGGTCAGCTCGTGAGTGAGCTGTCCGACGACGAGCTGGCGCGGGTCCGGAACCAGGAGATCGGATTCGTCTTCCAGACGTTCAACCTCCTGCCCCGGGCCACGGCCCTGCATAACGTCGAGCTTCCTCTCATCTACGCCGGCGTGAGCTCCAAGGAGCGGCGGCGCCGGGCGGCGGAGAAGCTCGAGCTGGTAGGGCTCGGCGACCGCATGGACCACCGTCCCCCGGAGATGTCCGGAGGACAGAGGCAGCGCGTGGCCATGGCCCGCGCCCTGGTCAACGAGCCTGCGCTCCTCCTGGCCGACGAGCCCACGGGCAACCTGGACTCGGTGACCGGCAACGAGATCATGGTTCAGCTCGCCGAGCTCAACCGAGAGGGGCAGACCATCGTCCTGGTGACCCACGAGCACGACATCGCCGAATACGCGAAGCGGCAGGTGCACCTGAAGGACGGGGTCATCGAGAAGGACTTCATGAATAGCCACGCGGAGACCCCCGCATGAACACCAGGATTCTCAGATGGGGAGGCGCGGCCCTCACCATCGTTGTCATCGGCGCCTGCAGCACCGGGGAGGCCGCAGAGGAAACCCCCAGGCTGAGCACGGCAGAGGTCAGGCAGGGAGACCTCGTCATCACGGCCGAAGCCACGGGTACGGTGGAGCCGGTGCGCTCCGTGGAGGTGAAGTCCAAGGCCTCCGGCGAGATCCTCAAGCTCCACGTGGACGTGGGCGACAGCGTCGCGCCGGGCGCCTTGCTTGCCGAGGTGGACCCGCGGGACGTGCGCAACCGTTTCGAGCAGGCCAAGGCCGACCTGGAGGTGGCGCGGTCCCGGACGCAGATCAGCAAGGCGCAGCTCGACCGCGCCGACGAGCTCCTCAAGGCCGGTGTCATCACCGAGGAAGAGCACGAGTCGCGGCGGCTGGATTACGCCAACGCCCAGGCCAGCCAGGTGAAGGCCGAGACCAACTACGAGCTGGCCGACCTCCAGCTGGGTGACGTGACCATCAAGGCCCCCATGAAGGGCACCATCATCCAGAAGAACGTCGAGGAGGGGGGGGTCATCCAGTCCGCCTCCCAGAACGTGTCGGGGGGAACCACGCTCTTCGTCATGGCCAACCTGGACTCCATGCAGGTCCGCACCCTGGTGGACGAGACCGACATCGGTGAGATCCACTCCGGGCTCAGCGCCACCGTCAAGGTGGAGGCGTACCCCGACCGGACGTTCCGGGGCATGGTGGAGAAGATCGAGCCCCAGGCCGAGGTCCAGCAGAACGTCACCATGTTTCCGGTGATCGTCAGCCTGGACAACCGGGGCGGCCTGCTCAAGCCCGGCATGAACGCCGAGGTGGAGATCCTGGTGAACCAGGCCCGGAACGTCCTGCTGGTGCCCAACAACGCGGTGGTGCGACCCCAGGACGTGGGGCCGGCGGCGCTGGCGCTCGGGATCGATCCCGAGTCCCTGGACCTGACCCAGTTCGTGCGCGCCGGCCGCGGAGCCAACGGGGCCCGAGGCGGCATGCAGGGTCAGCCCGGCGCCCAGAGCGCTCAGGGCGAGGCCATGGCCCGGGCCGCCCCGGCCAGCCGCAGCAGCATGGCCCAGCGTTCCGACGACGGTGCCGTGCAGCGGCGTGCTCCGGGAGCCCAGGGTGCGCCTGCCGGGGTCCGGTCCGAGATCGACTCCCTGCGGGCCAAGGTGGCACGGGGCGAGATCAGCCAGGACTCCATGAGAGCCGCCTTCCAGGCCATGCGGGCCCAGGCGGGGGGTGCCGCGGGCGACGCTGCCGGAGACCCGCCGAGCGGGGAGACCCGGTCGGCCGTGGTGTTCGTCATGGGCCCCGACTCGGTGCCCACACCCAAGCTGGTCCAGGTGGGGCTCAACGACTGGGACAACACCCAGGTCGTGAGCGGCCTTGAGGGTGGAGAGACACTTGTGGTCGTGAGTGCCGCCCAGCTCCAGGCACAGCAGCAGGAATGGCTGAACCGCATCCGCAGCAGGATGGGTGGCAGTCCCTTCGGCGGTGGCGGCCCCGGCCGCGGCCGGTAGCCCGGGAGCAGAACGATGTTGATCTGGGAGATCATCGTGGTGGCCCTGTCGGCCGTGCGGGCGAACGTGCTTCGCTCCGTGCTGACCACGCTGGGCATCATCATCGGCGTGGCGGCCGTCATCGCCATGGTTGCGCTGGGCGAGGGCGCCCAGCAGCGCGTGCAGTCCGAGATCCAGCGCATGGGCACCAACGTGCTCACCATCCGGCCCGGCCAGCAGTTCTTCGGAGGCGTGTCCAGGGGTGACACGGAGATGTCCCTGGACGACGCCGCGGCACTCCGTGACCAGTCGGGCGGCCTCCTCACCGTGGCGCCGGAGATCACGTCGCGCCTGCAGGTGACGTACTCGCGCTGGAACTCCAATACGGAGATCTACGGCACGTGGCCCGAGTACTTCAGGATCTACAACCACCACCTGGTGGCCGGACGCTACTTCAACGAGGGCGAGGTCCAGGGCCGGCGCCGCGTGGCGGTGCTGGGCTCCAACGTGCCCAATGAGCTGGGGGAGCAGCCCGCGGCCGGCATGGTTGGACAGACCATCCAGATCCGGGGCATCCCCTTCGAGGTCATCGGCGTGCTGGAGGAGAAAGGGGACGCCGGGTGGTTCCGCCCCGACGACCAGGTGTTCATTCCCGTCACTACCGCCCAGTACCGCGTGTTCGGCGGGCGCCGCCGGATCCGTGCCATCTACGCCGCCACGCCGACGGCCAAGCAGCTGGACCAGGCCTACGTGGAGATCGACCGGATTCTCCGCCGGGAGCACCGCATCAAGCCCGGCGAAGAGGCGGACTTCAACGTGCGCAACTCTGCCGACCTCCTGGAGACCTTCAACTCCACCACGCAGACGTTCACGCTTCTCCTGGCCGGCATCGCGGGCATCAGCCTCCTGGTGGGCGGCATCGGCATCATGAACATCATGCTGGTGAGCGTCACGGAGCGGACGCGGGAGATCGGGGTGCGCAAAGCGTTGGGCGCGACCCGGCGCGCCATCCTCCTTCAGTTCCTCATCGAGTCGCTCTTCCTGTGCGTGCTCGGCGGAATCCTGGGGGTAGCCGCCGGTGTGGGTGGAGCCGCGCTCATCACGCGGCTCCAGCAGTGGGACACGGCGGTGTCGGGAGGGGCAGTCGCCATGGCGCTGGCATTCTCCGCAGGCGTGGGGTTGTTCTTCGGGATCTGGCCGGCGCAGCGCGCCGCCAAGCTGGATCCCATCGTGGCGCTACGGTACGAGTAACGGGAAACGGACGGGGTGAAGGATATGAACGGCTTTTCGAAGTGGGCGCTTGCCATGGCCCTCGCGATCCCGGTGGCGCTCTCAGGACAGGAACGCCCCGACACGGTACGGCCCGGCCTCGAGCCCTACACCGTGGGCGAGGCGTTGCCGCCCACCGAGCCCGGACAGACGCTGGTGAACATGACGGTGGACGACGCCATCGCCCGGGCCCTCGAGTCCAATCTGGACATCCAGACGGCCAAGCTGAGCCCCGAGATCCAGCACTACTCGCTGCTGTCGGCGGAGGCGGCGTTCAGCCCCACGTTCAGAACCACCATCGGGTACAACAACCAGAAGAGCCAGCCCACCAGCCAGCTCGACGCAGGCTCCGGGGTGTCTCAGGTCACGAGTCAGGCCCAGACGCTGAACGCTTCGCTGAGCAAGCCCCTGTCGTGGACCGGCGGCCAGCTGAGCGCAAACTTCAACAACCGCCGCAACGAGACCAACAGCGAGTTCACCACGAGGAACCCGAGCTACAACTCGACGTTCAGCGTGAACTACTCGCAGCCTCTCCTGGCCGGTCTGCGTATCGACAACCAGCGGGCGGCGCTCCAGACCCAGCAGATCCAGGGACAGATCACCAACCTCCAGCTCCAGAGCCAGATCGCCAACATCACCAATCAGGTGAGGCGGTCGTACTGGGCGCTGCGCGCCGCCATCGAGCAGACCGAGATCCAGCGGCGCAACCTCAATCAGGCGCAGCGGCTCCTGGCCCAGGACAGCCTGCAGGTGCGGCTTGGGCGCATGACCGTGACCCAGATGCTCCAGGCCGAGGCCCAGGTGGCCAGCGCCGAGCAGGCGCTCCTCAACGCCCAGGTGCAGTGGCACAACCAGGAGCTGACGTTCAAGTCGCTGCTGGTGAGCGGGCCCGACGACGGGCTGCTCACGGAGACCATCAACCCCACGTCACGGCCAACGGTGGAGCAGCAGACGGTGGATCTGCAACAGGCGGTGCAGGTGGCGCTCAGGGAGCGCACGGACCTCCGTCAGCAGCGGCGCCAGCGTGACATCTCCCAGGTGAACCTGGAGGTGAGCAAGTCGGCGACGCTGCCCGACCTGACGCTGTCGGCGGGCTATTCCCTCCAGGGCGTGGGCGGCAACCTGTACAGCAGAGACGGCATCGGCGGCACCGCGCAGCTGGTCCAGCAGGGTGGCTACATCGACGGGCTCCAGTCCATCGCCAACTTCGAGACCCCCACCTGGAACGTCACGCTCAACGGCTCCTATCCCCTCGGCACCAACCCCAACAAGGCGGCCCTGGAGCGCGCCAAGCTTCAGATGAAGCAGACGGATCTTGCGCTGAAGAGCCAGGAGCTCACGATCATCACCCAGGTGACCAACGCGGGCTACGCCGTGCAGAACGCCTACCTCCAGCTTCAGGCCGCCACCCGGGCCCGTGTGGCTGCCGAGCGGAGCTACGAGGGCGAGATTCAGCGCTTCAACGTGGGCGCCGCCACCAACTACGAGGTGGTCCAGTCCCAGAACCAACTCACCACCGCCCGCATCTCCGAGCTGCAGGCCGTCATCAACCACGTGAACGCCATCGCAGAGTTCCAACGGGTGCAGCACGTGGGAGGTGGGGCAGGATTCTGACGGGGGGCGCGGCGGCCCTTCCTTTCTTGCTGGTTGGAGCGCCGGGAGGCGCGCCCGCGACCCGGCTTAGCGGATGAGTTGCGTCCGCTGGGGGCACAGCCATTCCCACCCTCATCCAATGGCGCCGGATCGCGGGCACGCCGCCCGGCGCTCACGAGCTGGAGGGTAGGACCGCCGCACCACCCCCAGGGTCCTGCCGAAGGGGCCCGGAAGAAGGGCGGCTCCTCAGGGGAGCCGCCCTTCTTCGTTGCCGATCCGGTCCACCCGAGCAGACGCGGGAGACGCGCAGTCGGATCGACATGACGACCGCGGGTCCGAACAAAGAGGGCTGCGCCGACCGTCGTGAGGCGACGTCCGCGGGGGGCACCGATCCGGCGCCCTCGGATGAGGGCAGGGAACGGCTGCGC
>JASFRY010000176.1:0-7956 GCA_050114675.1 Gemmatimonadota bacterium
GACACGAACTCCCCCGTCTGGATCCCCATCGTGATGTTCGACAGGGCGTGCGTCTCCACCTCTTCCGTGTAGAAGACCTTGCTCAGGCCCTCCAGGTTGATCAGCGCATGACCCTCCGCCATTTGCTCCCCCTCTCCCGTTCGAATGTGTGCGCCGATTCTGCAGCGCGGTGCGTGCGGCCCTCCGGAGCCCACCCCCCTCCCCACACCACCACGTCCACATCACGTGGGGGCGGGCTCCGGAGTCCCGACGTTCCTCGTTTCGTTGGCTGCGCCGTGTCGCCGGCCTGGGCCGGACCTCAGCCCTTGATCCTCACCCGGTCGAACCCGTCCCACTGGGACATGTCCGACAGGATCACCACGTCCCCGGGCTTGAGGCCGTCCTTCACCTCGATCTCGTTCACCGAGCTCGCCCCCAGCCGGACCGTCACCCGATCGGCGTACTCGCCGTTGTCGGTGAGCTTGAAGATGCTCACCTGGGCGTTGGCCTGGCCAAAGGTGGGGCGACCCACGTAGACCACGTTGTCCAGCTTCTCGATGATGACGTTCCCGTCCACGCTCAGGTCCGGCCGCGCCGAAGGCGGCAGGTCCGGGGGCAACGCCACGTCGATGGTCACCGTCCCGTTGCGGACCGCGGGGTCGATACGGACCACCTGGCCCATGATGGTGTCGGTGCGTGTGTCGATGGCGGCCCTCTGGCCCACGACGATGTCCTGGGCCTGGGTCTGGGGAATCCGGATCTCCGCCTTGAGCCGGCCCGGCACCACCACCCGCGAGAGGTTCTGACCCGACTGCACCCACTGCCCCTCCTGGAGCGGGATGTCCAGCGGAGCGAGCACGCCGCTCACCGGAACCCGCACCTGCATGGAGTTGAGGCGGTCCTTGTTGAAGTCCACCAGCTCGCTGAGGCGCGTGATCTGCTCCTCCTGCGCGTCGAGCTGATCCTGCGACGTGTTCTGCATGACCTCCAGCCGGTCTTCCTCGAGCTGGAGCCGCGTCTGGAACTCGTCCATGGACTCCTTCGAGCGGTCCAGGTCGGCCCGGGCCACCAGGTCCGGGTTCTCGTCGAAGAGCTTCTGGTTGGTCTCGTAGACCCTCTTGGCGTCCAGGTACTGGGTGCGCACCTGCGCCACCGTCCCGCGCTGGGTGAGCTCCTGGGTCTGGAGGCTCGTGCGCAGCTGCGCCAGCGCCGCCTGGGCCTGGGACATCTGCTGCTGGGCCTGGAGGAGCTGCATGTCCACGTCGGGGTTGCTCATCCGCATGATCAGGTCCCCGGCCTTAACCTCGGTGCCGGGAAGCGACAGGATCTGCTCGATGCGCCCGGCGGTGACGGCGGTGATCCAGCGCATCTGCTCGGGCACCAGCGTCCCCGGACCCCGCACCTGGCGGATCATCTCCCCCTGCTCCACGGTGTCCCTCCAGATCACCGCCCCGTCCACCGTGGGCGCGGCCGAAGGGAGCTGGCGGATGAACAGCGTGATCAGCGCCAGTCCCGCCAGGGTCACCGACGTCCAGATGATCTTCTTCTTCTTCTTCTGCGGCTTGGTGTCGCGAATGATATCCACGGTCGTCTTCCTCTCGGTCCTACGCGTCGGGCGAGCCGGCCGCGGGTTGGCCGTCACGGAGCGGCTGTCCCACCGCCGCTTCGAGCCGGATCAGGTTCAGGTGAAAGTCGTACAAGGCATTGAGGTACGCCTGGTCGGCCGTGGACACCGTGGTCTGGGCATCCAGCAGCTCCAACATCCCGGCCGCTCCCAGTCCGTACCGCCGCTGCTGCATGCGGAGCTGCTCCTCGGCGAGGCTCTGGTTCCGCTCCTCGATCTGGACGGCCTCGTAGGCCGCCCGGAGGTTGTCGAAGGCCTGGGTGACCGCGGTGCGCAGCCGGAGCTCCTCGGCGCGCACGTTGTACTTGGCGTCCTCGGCCGCGTTGTTGGCCTCGGACAGCTGGCGCTGCCGGCTGAAGCCCGTGAAGATGGGGATGGAAGCCGAGAGGGTCACCGAGACCGGCAGCTTGTTGAACTTGAACGGGAAGACGTTGTTCTGGTCGAGGTAGGCCTGCCCCAGCTGGTCCGAGTACTGGTAGGCCCCGCAGTTCCCCATGGGCGCGTTGTCCGAGAAGGGATAGGAGGGCATCGCCTCGGCGATGGCGTTGTTGCGCTGGCAGGCCGTGACGGTGTTCGCAGCGTCCCGCTGCGCCGTCGCCACCACGAAGTCGCGGTTCGTCGCCTCCTGCGCGAAGCCCCGGAGGCTCGTGCTCAGAGTGAAGGATGGGAAGTACTGGCTCGCGGCCTGCTTGGCGGCTGCGCTCGCCGCACGCTCCTGCAGCTTGGAGGCCCGCAGGGACGGATGGCTGCTCAGCGCGATGGCCATCAGCTGGTCGCGGGTCCACTTCGGCTCGAAGACCTTGAACTCGCTGGAGAGCTGCGTGTCCTCGTCCAGCGCCACGCCCAGCTGCTCGGCCAGGAGTGCCAGAGATTCGCGGAACTGACGTCGGGCCTGGATGAGGGCCACCTCGGCGCGCCCCAGGTCGATCTCCGCCTGCCGCCCCTCCGTGCCCGCCGCGGCCCCCGAGCTGACCCGCGTCTCGACGATGCGCCGATTCTGCTGCGCCCGGTCGACCTGGCGCTGGGCGACGTCCACGCCGTCCTGGGCGCGGAGCACCGCCATGTACTGCAGCGTCACCTGCGAATCGAGGTTGAACTCGGCCGCGGAGATCCGCGCGTCCACGGCCTTCTGGTTCGCGCGCGCGGCGGGAACGCCGAAGATCGTGTTTCCGTCCAGCGTCCAGTTCGCGCTCAGACTGTAGTACGACTGGTAGAAGTCCGTCCCGGCGGCCTGGTCCAGGACGATGCTCCCGACGTACTGCTGGCCACCCTGCAGCCACCCCGCGCTCCCGGTGGCGCTCACCCGGGGCAAGAACGCCGAGTACGCCTCCCGCGCCCGCCAGTCGGCGGCGGGCCGATCGTTGGCCGTGCTCTGGAAGGTGGGGTTGTAGTCCCGGGCAAGCCGGATCGCCTCGTCCAGCGTGAGCTGACGGGGCACCTCCTGCGCCACCAGGGCCGTCACGGCCAGGGCCAGCAGCACGAGTGCCGCGGCCACGCCGCGCGCCCAGATGGTGTCCCGCGTCCCAGCGGAGTTCTTGGTCCTCACCACAGCGTCGTCCTCACGGTATGTGCGTTCATCTTCTTGATGACGAGCGAATGCTCGACCGGAGCCGGCGGGCTGATCACCGACCCGACGTCCACGTCCCTGCGTCCCCCTCCGGCCGAGCGCCATCCGCTCGCTGCTTCCCCATGTAGAAAGGGCCGTGCCACGATCTCCAAAGCACGCATATCAATGACATGCTTGCTCTTATGTCCGTTTACCTCCAGCTCGTTATGACTTGCCTACCGTGCGGGAGCGGGAACGGCCGTCCCATTTCCGGACACTCGAGGACATCGCCTGTGTGGCCCTACGGGTCGGGGCGGCCGGAAGTTTTGGAGGGACCCGGGAAGCACGGAGGCCCGGAGGGCGGTGGTCCCCCCGGGCCTCGAGGCGCGCGGCGCCCTCCGGCGCTCAGCTCCCCGAGTCCGCCAGCAGCCTCCGATGGTAGTCCACCTGCCCCAGATGCCAGGTCAGGTGGCCCGAGAGATGAAGGAGGAAGCGATGGGTGGTGGCGCCGGCCATGGCGGGAGGGAGGTCCCCGGGATAGGGCCGGGAGAGGGCCTCGTCGGAGAGGCCCTCCAGGACGGGCCGGATCGTCTCCCGGCACGCCCGGATGCGGGCCAGCAGCTCGGCGCGCGGCACGCCGCGCTCGGAGAACTCCCGGTCCCGGTCCCGGACGTAGCCCGTCTCACCGAGCACGGCGCCCACGAAGTGGAGCAGGTTCCCCACGAGATGGACCGCCAGGGTGCCCGCCGCGTTCTTCGTCGTCCCCCCGACGCGCCACACGCTGGCATCGTCGGGATAGGCCTCGATCTGGTCGGCCAGACGTCCCAGGTCCCGGTCGAGGATGTGGGCGAAATCCCGGCCAAGTGCGTCGCTCATCGCTCTCCCTCCTTCCATGCCGCACGAAATGCGTCGGCCCGGGCCCCGGCGGAGCCGTCCACGGCCGCATCCATCCCCTCCGCCTCCTCGAGGCGGACGCGCGCGCGCTCCGTCCTGCCCCGGCTCTCGTAGACGATCTCCATGGCCTCTCCCGGACGATGGCCCCGGAGGGCCTGGTCCAGGTCTTCCCGGCTACGGACCACCTGTCCGCCCACGCGGATGATCCGGTCGCCCCTGTCCACCCCCGCCGCGTAGAGGGGCGTGTCGACCAGGGTGGCGCCCTGGACCGTGGCACCGTTGCGGGCGAAGGAGAGGCGCGCGGGGCCCAGGCTCGCCCTACCGGGCGCCGCTTTCTTCAGACGGATCCCCGCGGCGGCCAGAAGCGCCGCGTAGTCGGGCACTTCCCTCCCCCACACATATCGCTGGAAATAGTCGTGGGCGAAGTCCGCGTCGCCCGTCACCGCCGCGAGGGCCGCCTCGATGTCGTCCACCCGGTAGGGGATCTGGGGAGATCCATGGCGGCGCCACATCTCCCGCATGAGGTCGTCCAGCGTCACGTCGGTGAAGCGCGTCCGCAGCGTCAGGTCCAACCCCAGCCCGATGCCCTCACCCCAGGTGTAGTAGGAGAGGAACGTGTTGGCGCGGTTCGTGGCGTCCACCGAGACCGCCGCGTCGACGAAGGGCGCCTGCATGCTCATCTGGACCGGAGAGTAGTACTGCCGGCCCCGGGCGTTGACCACGGCGTCCACGTTCCGGCCCACCGAGCGGGCGAACGCGTCGTCGTCGATGATCCCCGCGCGCCACAGGGTCAGGTCGGTGTAGTAGCTGGTGAAGCCCTCGCCGAACCAGAGCTCCCGGGACATGTCCGCGTGCTCGAAGTCGAAGGGCTCGAGCTCGGCGGAGCGGATGCGCTCCATGTTCCACGAGTGGAAGTACTCGTGGGCCACGGTGCCCAGCAGGCCCGTCGGCCGCTCCGCCAGCGACGAGCTGCTGGTCAGCGACGTGGAGTTCCGGTGCTCCATGCCGTCCCCGTAGACCCAGGGGAGGTAGTCGGCGAGGAAGGTGTACGTCCCATAGTCGTAGCGGGGGAACGTCCCGAACACCCGGGCCTCGGTCTCCACGATGGCGCGGGCTCCCCTGGCGAAGGCCCGGGCCTCATCCTCCGTGCCCCGGTGGTGGAGGGCGATGCGGATGGTCTCGGGGCCGTCGGGCCCCTGAACCTCCCACGACGTCTCCCAGAAGTCCGACACCTCGGTGGGGCTGTCCATGAAATAGGCCAGGTCCGGCGCCGTGAAGCGGTAGGGATCGTCGGTGGGCGCGAGCTGGGTGGCCACGTTCCAGCCGCTTCCCTCGGGTACCCGCACGGTGAGCTCCATGGGCTGGGCGGTGTGCCCGCGGGCCCACATGAAGGTCGCCGGCATGTTCAGGTGCGCGTGGGTGCGATCGATGCCCGCGTACGTCCCGTCGGCGTGATCCCCGTAGAGGGTGTAGCGCACCCGCACCTCGCCCCCGTGGTCCGCCACGTTCCACTGATGGAGGTTGGGGCGGGTGACGGTCACGGGCCGGCCGGCCAGGCCCGTGGCGCGAAAGTTGTACACGTTCTTGGCGAACTCATGGAGGGCGTAGCGGCCCGGGGAGGTCCGGCTCATGCGAAGCTCCAGGGGGCCGGGCTCCAGGTCGGAGAACACCACGCTCACCTCGGCCTCGTGGTGGTCCGCGTTGGGAAAGGAGATCTCGTAGCGAATGGGTGCCTGGGCACGTCCGGCGCTCGGGAGGAGCACGGCGGCGGCCGCGGCGGCAAGGAGGATGCGTCGCATGGATTCGGTAGCGTTGGATCGGTGGCTGCGATGGGCGGGCCAACATAGGAGTCCCCCGCACGCCCCGCCACGGATCACGGGTATCCCGCCCCACGCCGGGCGGCTATGTTTGCGCCGCTCCGAGGCCGCCGCAGGCGTCCGCGGGCCCGCCGCCGTCGCGGCGGCCGTCTCGTCCACTCGCCTCCGCCAGGGATGACCGCTTCCGTCACCGAATGGACCCGGAACCTGGTGCGCCATCTCGATCCGGCGCGCCTGGAGCGCGATGTAGTCCTGGCTCCCCTCACGACCTTCCGCATCGGCGGGCCCGCGGACCTGCTCTACCGCGCCCGCACCCCCGACGAGCTCGCCCGGGCCGTCCAGGTGGCCCGGGAAGCCGGCGTTCCCTACGTCCTCCTGGGCCGCGGAGCCAACATCCTGGTGGGGGACCGGGGGGTCCGGGGGCTGGTCATCCGGAGCGAGGTGGGCGGGGTGGACTTCCTCGAGGGGCACCAGGTCCGCGCCGGCGCCGGGGTGGAGACCTACCCCGACCTCATCGATGCCACGGTAGCCCGGGGCCTGGGCGGGCTTCATCATTTCGTGGGAATCCCCAGCACCGTGGGCGGAGCGCTGTGGCAGAACCTCCACTTCCTCTCTCCGGCGCCGGAGCGCGAACGGACCGTGTTCATCGAGGAGGTCCTGGAGTCGGCGGAGCTCCTCACCCAGGAAGGCGAGCGGCGCACCGTGGGTGCGGACTACTTCGCCTTCGGCTATGACGAGAGCGTCCTGCACCACCGGGACGACGTGGTCCTGGCGGCCACCTTCCGGCTGACGCCCGCGCCCACCGAGGAGCTCCGGCGTGTGATCCGGGAGAACCTGGCCTGGCGCGACGACCGCCATCCCGACCTGTGGCTCTACCCCTCGGCGGGCTCGATCTTCCGGAAGATCGAGGGCATCGGGGCGGGCCGCCTCATCGACGAGTGTGGCCTCAAGGGCCGGGTGCTGGGAGGGGCCGGGATCTTCCACAAGCACGCCAACATCATCGTCAACCTGGGGGGAGCGAAGGCGGCGGAGGTGCGGGCCCTCATGGAGCTGGCGCAGGAGACGGTGGTCCGGGAGACCGGCTACGCCCTGGTCCCCGAGATCGGGCTGGTGGGCGAGTTTTGAGCCACTTCTCCTCCCCGGAGGCCGTCGAGGCGTACCTCCACACCCACATCCCCCTCGCGGCGGCCATGGGCGCCCGCGTGGTGGGGGCCACCCCAGGGACCGTGCGCCTGGCGGCTCCGCTGGCGCCCAACCTGAACCACCGGAGCACGGCCTTCGGCGGGAGCGTGGCCACCCTGGCCATCCTCGCCGGGTGGACCGGAGTCCACCTCCGGCTGCACCGGGAGGAGCTGGACGGCCATACGGTGATCCAGCGGAGCGACGTGGCGTACCTGAAGCCGGTCACCGGAGACTTCGAGGCCCACACGCTCCCCCTGGACGAAGGGGCGTGGCGCAGGCTCCGACGCTCCCTGGCCCGCTGGGGCCGTGGCAGGATCCGGGTCGCCGTGGAGCTGACGAGTGGCGGCGAGACGGTGGGGCGTATGGAGGGCGACTACGTGGTCCTGTCGGGAGCCGAGGAGACCTAGGCGCTACCTCGGTCCCACCGCGCCCGCCAACGCCAGGAGCGTGGGCTCGTGGATCTCATGGCCCCGCTCGTAGGACACGACCCGGGGAGCGAGGCCGGCGCCCTCGAGGCGCCCCGCTTCCGCCTCTGCGAGACGGGCGTCGCGAAGCACCGGGTCCTCCTTCCCCCGGACCAGGACCACCTCGGTCGCCGCCCAGGCCTCCCGGGCGCGCGCCAGGTCCAGGTCCGGCGGGATGAAGTCACCCCAAAGGACGAGGCGCCGGGGGCGCATGGCGCCCAGCACCGTCCAGCGCGCCGCCGTCGCCACGCCCTGGGAGAAGCCCAGCACCGTCACGTCGGGGGGCGGAGCGGGCAGGGCGGCTCGCTGCGCCCGGTCCAGGGCATCGAGGTACGCCACATAGTCCCGGATCTCGTGCTCCCGGTCTTCCCGGGTCATCCACGTGGCGCCCACCACCGACCCGGGGCCGTGGCGCCCCCGCTCCGAACCGGCATAGAAGCGTGACAACGC
>JASFRY010000177.1:0-7925 GCA_050114675.1 Gemmatimonadota bacterium
CGGAGCCACGGCCACCGGGTTTCCATCCTCGTCCCGCTCCACATGGAGCACCGGATAGATGATGTACTCGATGGCCATCTCCTGCGCGTGGAGATACTCCCGCACCGTGTCCACGATGAAGGGGCGTTCGGTGATGTTGGTGCGGATGACCGTCACCGGCGCGTACCAACCCTCGTCGGAGACGTCGGGGTTGTGGACCTCCACATCCACCCGGTCCCGCCGTGCCCGCTGGAGGAAGCGAAAGGCGCCCAGGGCCAGATGGGCCAGCGCGTCGGTGCTGCGCTCGTGGAGGAACTCGCTCGAGGCCTTGGAGAAGAAGATCTCGGCGAACTCCACGACGAGGGCCGCCTCGGAGGGGCCCACTTCGTGCTCGAGCTGCCGGCAGACGGCGTCCACCGTAGGGGAGTCCTGGCGCAACCGGCGGACGGCGGTTTGGGTCGTGTCGCTCATGGAACCTGGAGGGCCCCGGGGGGCCGCTCATGTGGGGCGACGGCTGGGTCTTCCGCGGGATCTCGCCGCGTCGCTACGACGGGTCCTGCACAAACCTGAAAGATATCGAATCGCCTGCGTCGGTGAAGCGGGGAGCGGCACGCCCGTGGTCCTTCAGACGAATTCCCTCGCCCCCTGCCACCGGCTACCTTGCCGTATGCGCTTCCTCCACCTGGCCGACGTCCACCTCGACACCTCCTTCGCGGGCCGATCCGAGTCCGTTCGGCGGCGCCTCCGGGAGGCCTCGCGGGAAGCGTTCAGGGCAGCGGTGGACCTGGCGATCCGGGAGGACGTCCATGCGTTCCTCGTGGCCGGTGATCTCTTCGACTCCGAGCGTCTCTCCTTCTCCACGGAGCGCTTCCTCCTGGAGCAGGCCCGCCGCCTGGCCGATCACGGCATCACGGTGGTCTACGCCACGGGGAACCACGACCCGGGCTCCCCGGAGGCAGGCCCCCGGCCGCTCCACTGGCCGCCCGCGGTCCACGTAGCCCCCGACGGTACGCCGAGGCGCATCGCCGTCCACGACCACGACGGAGCGCCGGTGGGATACGTCACCGCCGTGGGCCACGCCGGCCCCAGGGAGCGCGACGACCTCTCCCGGCGCCTGCCCCGGCCCCGCGGAGAGCTCCCGGAGGTCGCCCTGCTGCACACCCAGGTGCACGCCTCCCTGGGCGCGGACGAGCATCACGCCTACGCCCCTTCCGAGCTGAGCTTCCTCACCCGTTCCGGCTACGACTACTGGGCACTGGGCCACGTCCACGTCCGGCAGACACTCTCCCTCGATCCACCGGTGGTGTACCCCGGGAGCCTCCAGGGACGCACCCACGCCGACACGGGGCCGCGGGGAGCCATGCTGGTGGATCTTTCGGACCGGGCCTCCCCCGCGCTCTCCTTCCGGCCCGTCGCGCCGGTGCGCTGGGAGACCCTCCGGGTGGACGGCCTCCAGGATGCCGATTCGCTGGATCTCCTGGAGCGCAGAGTCGCCTCGGCGTGGCGCGCGGCGCGCGCCGACGAACCCGGGGCCACCGGCACCGAGTGGATGATCCGCGTGGCCCTCCAGGGACCTTCCCCCCTCTGGCGGGAGCTCCGCCGCCCGGAGGACCGGGACACGCTGGCCCGGGAGCTCCGGGAGCTTCTCGGTGCCCTGGACGTGGTGGTCACCACCGACGCCGTCCACCCGGTGATCCCCGTGGAGGAGCACCGGCGACGGGCCGACGTCCTGGGCGAGGCGCTGCGCCTCCTCCAGGCTGTCGTTCGCGGCGAGGAGCGGCTCGACGGCCTGGACGCCGGCGCCTTGGCCGGGGTGGCCTCCGACGACCCCGAGGCGGTGCACGCGTACGTGCGCCGGATCCTCGAGGGCGTCGACGGGGAGCTCGCCGCCCGCATGCTGGGGAGCGGGGGGGGAGCGCCGTGAGGATCCAACGCATCCGGGTCGACGCTTTCGGGCGCCTGCACGGCGTGGACACCGGAGAAGCGCCGCTCCCGGGCGTGGTGGTGGTTCTGGGCCCCAACGAGGCGGGGAAGTCCACGCTCTTCCACTTCCTCACCTCCATGATCTACGGCTTCTATCCCGCCACGCGGGAGGGAAATCCCTATGCGCCGTGGGACGGCGCCGAACCTTCGGGAGCCCTGGTGCTGGAGCTGGACGGCGGCGGATGCGTGGACGTGGAGCGACGTCTCCTGTCCCAACCTTCGGGTCGGCTCACCGTGGACGGCCGGACCGAGGACCTGCGCAACCGGACCCTCCCCTGGGCCGAGCACGTGCCTCGGGGCGTCTTCCGGCAGGTGTTCGCGCTGACGCTGGGAGAGCTGGCGAGCCTGGACGAGGAAACGTGGGGCCGGGTCCAGGACCGCATCGTGGGCGCCATGGGGGCCACCGACATCCTCCCGGCGCGGCACGTGGTGGCGGATCTCGAGCAGGAGGCCGGGGAGCTGTGGCGTCCGACGCGGCGGGGTAACCAGCGCGTGCGGGATCTGCAGGACCGGATCCGCACCCTCCGGACGCGCCGTCGGGAGGCCGCCGAGCGGGACCGGCGGCTGCGTGAGGTGGTGACGGAAGGGGGTGCGCTACGCGCCAGGCTCACCGAAGCGCGTGAGGAGCGACAGCGTGCCCAGCTCGCCGTGGACCGGGTGCAGGCGCTGCTGCCGGTCCGCCGCCAGCTCCAGCGCATCGCCGCGCTGCGCGAAGCCGCCGGCGATCCCGATGCCCTTCGGGACCTGCCCCCCGACCCCGCCCGGGCGCTCACGAAGCACCGGGCGCACCTGAAGGAGCTGGAGGCGAGACGCGACGAGCTGGCCAGCGCCCGAGTCCAGCCCCAGTCCGCGCTGGACGCGTTCGGCCAGGATGAGCAGCGCCTGGCGGAGCACGTCGACACCGTGTCCTCCTTCCTGGCCCGGGCAGCAGGCCTGGGCGGGGAACGGGCCCGACTGGCAGCGCTGGAACAGGAGTCGCGGGACCTCCTCCGTCGCCTCGAGACCGCCGCCCAGCACGTCCTGGCGGTGCCGTGGGCCGAGGCGCCCGAGCGCGCGCTCGCCGGCCTGCCCGTGGCCGAGCTGCGGACGCGGGTGCAGCGGCTCCGCGCAGCGCGGGAGGAGCGGAGGATCCTGGAGGCCTCCCGAAGCTCCCCGGCCCGGGAGGAGGACGGGCGTCGGGCCCCGGCCCCCCTGGCGGTGTGCATCGCCGCGCTGGCCGGGGGCGCCGCCCTTCTGGGGGCGGGGCAGCGAGGGGGGAGCACGACGCTCACGGCGCTGGGGGCGGCGGTCCTGGCGGTGGGACTGGTCCTCCTGGTCCTGTGGATGCAGGCGCGTGGCCCGGCGAGGCCTCCACGGGAGGGCGCGGAGGTGAAGGAGCGGACGGCGGAGGCCGAGGCGTCGGAGCGTGAGGCGCTGGGCGCCGTGCACGAGCTCGTGCAGGACCTCCCCCTCCTGCCGTCCCTGGCCCAGGAGCCCACCGACGCCCTGGTCGCGGGCGTCGAGCGCATCCAGGAGCTGCTGCGCGACGTGCGGGATCGGAGCCGTGCCGCCGAAGAGCTCCGCGGCCGGGTGGAAGACGTCGACCGCGAGGCCGAGGCCCTGCGGCGCGACCTCGAGGTGCGCGACGCGTCGGATACCCAGGCCCTGGCCCTCGTCCTGGAGCGCGGCCTGCGCCGAGCGGAACGACTGAAGGAGGCCGCGGCCGCCGCGGGGCGGGAGCTTCGCCGTCTCGACCGGGAGGCCGCCCGCCTCGAAGACGAGCTGCGCCGGGAGGGGCAGGATCTGGACGTCCTGCGCCGGCGCCTCGAAGAGGAGGGGGACGGCGACGTGGAGGCCGGCGCCCGTCGGGTCCGGGAACGCATCCAGGCACTCGAGCGGGTGCGGCAGCTCGAGGACGAGCTGGAGCGGGCCCATCCCGACCTGGACGAGATCCAGGCCCGCATCGCCCGGGCCGAGCGGTCGGGAGCGCCGTGGGAGACGGACGAGGACGACCTCGCCCGGCGCCGGGCCCGGGTGGAAGCGCTCACCGACGAGGTGGAGGATCTGGTGAAGCGCACCGAGGCCCTGGAGCAGCAGGCCGCACAGCTCCGCGACGCCGAGACGGTGGACGCCGTGGACGGAGAGATCGCCTCCCTCCAGGAGGAGGAGGCCGCCCTGATCCGGGAGCGGGACCGGCGCTGGGCCATGGCGCAGCTCCTCAGGGTGGCGGACCGCCGCTTCCGCGAGGAGCACCAGCCCGACCTCATCCGCCGGGCCGGACGCTACCTCCGCCAGCTCACCGGGGGGCGGTACGACCGCCTCGTCGCCGACGAGGCCGCGTCCGACGGCCGGTTCCAGCTCCTCGGGCCGGACCTCCCCGCCCCGCTCGGCCTGGCGCCCCCCCTCTCCACCGGCACCCTGGAGCAGGCGTACCTGGCGCTCCGGTTCGCCATCGTGGACCACCTGGACCAGGGCCACGAACGTCTTCCCCTCTTCGTGGACGAGGTCTTCGTGAACTGGGACACATACCGGCGAGGGAAGGGGATGGAGCTCCTCGCCGGGGTGGCCGGGCACCGCCAGGTGTTCGTCTTCACGTGCCACCACGAGGTGGCCCACGACCTGGAGGGACGCGGGGCCCTGGTGCTCCCCGTGGGGGACGACGACTGACATGGGGAGCGCCCTGCCGCTCCATGTCGAGGTCCACGGCGACCCGGGCGCACCCCGGGCGTTCGTGCTCCTCCACGGATACGGCGGCTCCCTCTTCTCATGGCGGGAGTGGGTGCCGGCCCTGGCCCGGCGCGGCCGGACGATCCTGGTGGACCTCAAGGGCTTCGGAGCGTCGCCCAAGCCGGACGACGACGCCTACGCGCCCGGGGATCAGGTGGACCTGGTCCACGGGATCATCCGCGACATGGACCTCGCGGACCTCACCCTCATGGGACACTCGCTGGGCGGGGGCGTGGCGCTCCTCGCCGCCCTCCGCCTCCTCGACGAGGGGATGTTGCACGCCCTGTCCGGACTGGTCCTGGTGGCTGCCGCGGCTTTTCCCCAGAGGCTCCCGCCCTTCGTGGCCCTGGCGCGGTACCCCGGCTTCAGCTCCGCGATGATGCGTGCGCTCGGCGCCCGCTTCGTGGTGCGCCAGGCGCTTCGCTCCATGGTGTACGACCCGTCGGACATCACCCCCGAGCAGGTGGAGGGCTATGCGCCTCCCCTGGAGAGCCCGGCGGCCCATCGCGCGCTGATCCGCACGGCGCTGCAGATCCTACCCGAGGATCTGGATGTCCTGAGCCGGCGCTACGGGCAGCTGGACGTGCCCGCCCTCCTCCTCTGGGGACGCCAGGACCGGGTCGTGCCCCTGGCCGTGGGCCGGCGCCTGGCCGCCACCCTCCCCCGGGCCGAGCTCGTGGTGCTGGAGCGCTGCGGGCACCTGCCGGCCGAGGAACGGCCCGCCGAATCCCTGGCCGCCGTCACGGCGTTCCTCGAGGAAATCGATCGGCCTCCCAGGTGACCTCCACGGCTCCCTTGAGGCTCTGGGCCGTGGGGCACCTGTCCACGTGGGTGGACAGCGCCCGGTCCACCTTGTCCCGAGGCGCGTCCTCCGGGAGCGCCAGGCCGTAGCGGACGTGGATGCGGGTGAGCACGGGGATCCCGTCCCGCACCTCGTTGATGCCCTCCGCCGTCGCCGTGACGGCGTCGGGGCCCAGCGGAATCCTGCGCACCTCCAGTGCGCCCACGAGGGTCCCCAGGAGTCACCCGGCGGCGGCCGCCACCAGGTAGTCCACAGGCAGGGGGAGGTTGGGCTGGGAGTCCAGCCCGTAGTGGGCCTTGATGGGGCCGTGCACTCCCAGGTCCAGGGTGACGCCGGCCTCCAGCTCGGCCCGCCGGTGGATGCCGTCCACCCGGGTCACGCGGCAGCGCGAAACGTAGAAGGGATCGGCCGACCCGGGGCCGCCGGAGTCGGGCGCTCCCGCGCCCTCGTGCTCCCCTGCGCTCATTCCAGCTCCTTCTCGAAGGGATCCTCTCCGCCTTCCTCGTAGCCGCGGCACCGGAGCACCGGGAGGGGCGGGTATCTCGGGTATCGGGGGTCGTGCTTCGACCGCTCGCACAGGAAGAAGCGCGACCCCTTTCGGTTCCCCACCAGCTTGTGGTGCCTGCAGGTGCGGCACAAGCCGGCCTCGGGCTGAGGCGGGTGCCGGGTCACGGCCGCACGCCGAGAAAGCCGACCTGGCGTTCCCGGTCACCCCCCCGGTGCGAGAAGAAGTCGCCGTCGCCGCAGAGGGTGCAGTGGGTGGAGAGGGATACCTGCTCCGTCGGCACCCCAGCTGCCACCGCCCGCCCGGCGAGCCAGGCCCGGAGGTCCACCGGGGTGGGCGCTGCGGGACGCGGGAGGCCCAGCGCCGCGAACACCTCGGGGCCGACCTCGTAGCACGCCCCGCAGATGGCGGGTCCCAGGTGGACGTAGAGGTCGGGGATGCGGCTTCCGCCGCCGACCAGGTCCTCCAGTCCCCGATCCAGGATGCCCGCGGCCGCACCCCGCCACCCGGCGTGCAGGAGCGCCACGGCGCGCCGCCCGGGGTCCACCACGGACACGGGCACACAGTCGGCCACCGACACCGTCAGGAGCACGTCCGGCTCCGCGGTGACGTGCCCATCGCAGGCCTCCGCCACGTGAAGGCCCGTCTCACCGGCGCCGTGGGCGCGCATCTCGGCGCCGTGGACCTGGTGTGCGTACACGATCCGGCCGAGACCGCTGGCTCTCCGGAGCGCCTCCCAGTTGCGCATCACCGACCTGGGAGGCGACGCGGCCGCATAGAGGCCCAGGTCGAACGGGGAGTCCCCGTCGCCTCGATGGGTCGTCCCCTGGACCAGCCACGGAAAGGCCTCCTGCCACCCGGGATGGGCCACCGCGGGCACATCTCCGGCGGGCACTTCGCGGACGAAGCGAACCGAACCGGGCAGATCGGGGATAGTGGTAAGCACGGGCAGCATGGTACCCGGGGAAGGCCGGAACGTGCAACGGGCTCCCCAGGGTCCATGGCGTGTACAAATCGCTTAAGTTCCTAGCCACCCTCCCACGAGGGGAGGCTCCAAAGCGCAGGTCGGTGAAACGGACCGATGGACGAGCCCCTTTTCGACAGTCAGAACGCCGCCTACGCACAGGCGATGTTCGAGCAGTACGCCCGCAATCCCGAGTCCGTCCCCGAGGCCTGGCGGAAGCTCTTCGCCGACGGCGAGAAGGCCCGGGCCGAAGGGCTCATCGTCCCCGATCAGCTCAACGGACACCGGGGGGGAGCGGCGGTCGCCGCGCCTCCGGCACCTCCGGGCGCACCCGCACCGCCCACGGCTCCCGCACGTCCGGCGGCGGAAGCAGAAGAGGAGGTGCTTCCGGGCCTGGAGTCGGCGGCCAACAGCCACTCGGCGGGCGCCGAGCACCTGCGGCGCGTGCTCCCCATGGTCTCCAGGGCCGCAGCCCTGGTGCAGGCGTTCCGCGATCACGGGCACCGGCTGGCGCGCATCGACCCGCTGGGCAGCGATCCCGTGGGACATCCCCAGCTCAGCCCGGCCTTCTTCGGCACTTCCATGGAGGAGCTGGAGGCCCTGCCGTCGACGCTGGTCATGGACGACGAGCAGGAGCGCTCCGTGGCCGACGCGCTGCGGGAGCTCGAGGAGATCTACGCCGGCTCCCTGGGCTACGAGTTCGAGCACCTGGACGACCACGTGAAGGTGGACTGGCTCTGGGATCAGGTGGAGACCGGCGCCCACCTCGTGGAGATGGCGCCCGAGGAGCGGCGCGCCCTTCTGCGCAGGCTCACCGAGGTGGAGGGCCTGGAGCAGTTCCTGCACCGCGCCTACCTGGGCCAGAAGCGCTTCAGCGTGGAGGGCAGCGACATGCTCGTGCCCATGCTGGACCTGGCCCTCCAGGAGGCCATCCGTGTCGGGGGGCGCGAGGCGGTGCTGGGCATGGCCCACCGTGGGCGCCTCAA
>JASFRY010000178.1:0-7893 GCA_050114675.1 Gemmatimonadota bacterium
GGCGCTCAGCACGCCCGCTGCGCCTCCGACATGGTCGAGGTCTGGGTGGGTGAGCACCAGGAGCTCCAGGCGGCGCACCCCTCGCCGGCGCAGCGCACGGACCACCGGGCTGCCCCGGGCCTCCCCCTCCCACGGCGGGCCCGCGTCCACCAGAAGCCAACGCCCCGCGGGCGACCGGACCGCGATGGCATCGCCCTGCCCGACATCCAACGCGACGATCTCCACCGTCCCTCGGGCCTGCAGGGTCAGAAGGAGGGGCCAGGCCGCCACGGCCGCGGCACCCCCCAGAGCCATCACGATGCGCCGGGGCGTTCCCCGCACCCGGCCCCGCGTGCGGCGCACCACGAGGCCGGCCGCCACGGCTCCCACCCCACCCACGACCACCCAGCTCCTGGGAACCCAGACGCTGGCCCACGTCGGTGCTGCAGCCAGGCGCACGGCATGCTCCGTGAGCGCCAGGACCACGTCCACGCCACCGGCGAGGAACCGTCCGGCTGCGGGGTGCACCACATCGACCACCAGGGACGCCAGGGCACCGGGCAGCGCCAGCGCCACCAGGGGCGCCGCCACCAGGGTGGCGGGGATGCCCACAAGAGAGACCCGCTCGAAGTGCCAGGCCACCACGGGGAGGGTCCCCACGGTGGCAGCCACACCCGCCGCCACGGCCGATGCCACCGGGGGAGCGGACCGGAGCGGGCCCGCGCGGAGACGGGCGCGAAGGCCCGGTGCCCACGCCGTGAGTCCCCCGGCCCCGGCGAAGGAGAGCTGGAATCCGGGAGAGCCCAACCGCCGTGGATCGAGAGTCAGCAGAAGGAGCAACGCCGCCCCCAGGGCCCCCCACCGCGCCGGCGGCCGCCCGCGGGCCCGGGACACGGCCAGTGCGGCCAGGATGAGGGCAGCCCTGCACGCCGCGTCGGGAAAGCCCAGGAAGGCCACGTACGCCCACGCCACCAGCGCCGCCACCAGGCCGGCGCCGCGTCGCCTGAGGCCCAGGCGCCGCAGCAGCACGCCCACGAGGACGGTGACGACGCCGACATGGAAGCCGGAGATGGCCAGGAGGTGCGCCAGGCCGCTCCGGGCGAAGGCCTCCCGGAGCCCGGGATCCAGCCCCTGCCGGCTTGCCAGCGTGAGGGCCGAGACCACGGGCGCGCGATCCCCGTAGAGCGACCGGATGCGCCGGTTCAGTCTCCCCCGCCACCGGACCAGCACCATGGACGCGGAACGCGCCGGCCCGGTCCGGGGCGGTCCCATCCGGTCGGTGAGGAGGATGCCGCCGGCCCTTCCCTCCCGCCACCGCCCCTCCAGGTGCACGCGCTCGCCGGGTCGGACCGGTCCGGATGCCGTGGCACGGAGATCGAACGCACAGCGTCCGCCCAGAACCCTGAACGGAGCGGTGCGCCCCTCCACGGGCTCGGAGAGGAACGCCCCGTCCACCGCCAGGCGTGCGCCGCTGCGGACCGGGGCGGCGTTGCACCGAGCCGCCGCGGTGGCCGCCACGGAGGAGACGAAGCCCGCCAGCACGGCCGACGCGACCACGAGGCGGAGCCTGTGAACGCGACGGGACGATGCTCGGATGAGCGGGAGGAGCGGGACGAGGAGGAGGAGCGCCGGAACAAGACGCCCGGGGAGAGCGGCCACGGCCACGCCCGCGGCAAACGCCGTCGCCAGGCGGGCCACCGGCGGCAGCGCCCCCATCAGGGAGGAGGCGCCCCCTGCCGGAGGGGATCACGTCTCAATCGTGCTGCTCTTCTCCTTGCTGTGCTTCCTGCCCGCTCCGGTCGGCGTCTCTGCCGGCCTCGAAGAGGTCCTGCTGGCTCCGGTCCACGAAGCGGCGCTGGTCCTCCAGCCCCTCCTGCGCCAGACGGGCCCGGAGAATCCGCCGCACCTTGAGGTCCGAGTGGACCCCCGCCACCAGCATGATCACCATGCCCGTCATGAGGCCCCCGAAGGCCACGACGGTGAGCGGAACCCCGTAGAATGTGATGAATCCGAGGCGTAGTGTGACGTGCTGTCCGGCGTTGAGCCCCGCGAACGCCATGGACAACACCAGCACCACGGCGACACCGAGCACCCCCGCGAAGCGACCCATCATCCCGCGGCCACCGCGGGCTCGGGCACGGCCCGTCCCACGAAGGTGGCGCCGGTGGTGCGCTCCAGCACCACGTCCAGGTAGCGGTCCACCAGGTCCAGGCCGCCGGGGAAGGCCACGACCTTGTTCCCCCGTGTGCGGCCCAGCACGTGGCCATCGCTCCGCGCCTCCTTTTCCACCAGGACCTCCACGACGCGCCCTACGCGGCCTTCGTTGATCTGGGCCTGGATGGCGCGGGTCACGCCGATGAGGGTCTCGAGGCGGGCCTGCGCGACGTCGGCGGGCAGGAAGTCCCCGGCGGGAAGCCGGGTCGCCGGCGTCCCGTCCCGGGGTGAGTACTTGTACGTGAAGGCGTCGTCGAAGCGCACGTGGCGCGCCAGGTCCAGCGTGGCCTCGAACTCCTCCTCGGTCTCGCCCGGGAACCCCACGATGATGTCCGTGGTGAGGGCGATGCCGGGGATGGCCTCGCGCACCATCTCCACCTTCTCCAGAAACTGCTCCACGGTGTAGCGCCGCAGCATGCGCTTCAGCGTCCGGTCGGAGCCCGACTGCACCGGCAGGTGGAGCATCTCGCACACGGCGGGCTCGCTGGCCATGACCTCCACCAGCTCGGGGGTCACGTCGGTGGGGTGGGGCGACGTGAACCACACCCGCCGGATCCCGTCCACCCGGGCCACCGCGCGGAGGAGGTCGGGGAAGGTCCACGCCTCCCACCGGTAGGAGTTCACGGTCTGCCCCAGCAGCGTGACCGAGGTCACGCCCTGATCCGCGAGCCCGCGGATCTCGGTGAGGATCTCCAGCGCGCTCCGGTTCTTCTCGGGTCCGCGGACGTAGGGCACGATGCAGAAGGTGCACCGGTGGTCGCAGCCCCGTTGGATGGTCACCCACGCCGACGCGCCTTCGCTCCGGCGCTGCTCCAGGCCCTGGTAGTTCTCTCCCAGGTTCAGGTCCAGCACGGCGAGCTGGCGCGAGGGCCGCCGGACCGGCGCCGGCTTCTCGTCACGGTGGGCCCCTGCCGGGCTGCCCAGCCGGTCCAGGGCGTCGGGAAGGCCCCGGTACCCGTCGGGCCCCATGACCAGGTCCACGTGCCCGGCCTTGTCCAGGAGCTCTTCGCCCATGCGCTGGGCCATGCACCCGGTCACGCCCAGCACCATGTCGGGCCGTGCCCGCTTGAGGGCCCCCAGCTGACCCACGCGGCCCAGCACACGCTGCTCGGCGTGCTCCCGGATGGCGCACGTGTTCACCAGGACCACGTCGGCGTCCTCGGGGGCCGACACGATCTCGTAGCCTCCGGCGGCGAGGATGCCTTCCATCAGCTCGCCATCGGAGATGTTCATCTGGCAGCCGTACGTCTCCACGTAGGCGCGCCGGGTTCGACGGGTCGTGCTCATCCAATCAATCGGTGGAGGTCAATGGGGCCACGCAATATACAGATGTCCCCCCTCACCCCGCAGGGTTCCCTCCACGAGGCCGCCGGAGGCCAGAGGGGGCTCGGCCGCATCCACCCGCAGGTAGTCGCCGGTGAGGGCGGTCCCGCTCCTGCCTTCCAGGACCACGGTCGCCCGCCCACCCACGCGCTGGACGCGGTAGCCGCGTCCCTTCTCCTCGGCCAGCATCCTCAGCTCCCGGCTGCGCTCTCCGGCCACGCGCTGGGGCACCGGATCGCCCAGCTCGGCCGCCGCCGTCCCCTCCCGGGGCGAGAAGGGAAACACGTGCAGATAGGTGAAGGGGAGCTCCTCCACCAGGGCCCGGGTGTCGGCGTGGTCCGCATCCGTCTCACCGGGAAAGCCGGTGATGATGTCGGCGCCCAGCCCCATGTCCCCCACCCGCTCCACGATCTCCAGGGCCCGGCGCCGGTACTGCTCCCGGGTGTGCCAGCGGCGCATGGCCCGGAGCACCGGATCGGCTCCGCTCTGCAGCGGCATGTGGAGATGGGGCGCCAACCGCCCGGCCGACGTCTCCAGGAGATCCAGCATGTCGTCGTCCACCTCGGTGGCCTCCACGCTCCCCAGACGGAACCGGACGTGGGGCACCCGCTCCAGGAGGAGCGCCACGAGGCGCGCCAGGGTCCAGCGAGGCTCCAGATCCCGTCCGTAGTGACCGATGTGGATCCCGGTGACGACCAGCTCGGGATGGCTTCGAGCCAGGACGCAGGCCTCCCGCACCACGTCCTCGGGATCCCGGGAGCGGGAGATGCCCCGGGCCAGGCGGGTGGCGCAAAAAGCGCACTTGCGGTCGCATCCGTCCTGGACCTTGAGCCAGCCCCGGGTCCCGCCGACACGGCGCCGGAGAAGCTCCCCGCCGATGGGCTCCGAGTCCATGCGGTCCAGGGAGGCCCGCAGCTCCAGCTGGACGAGCCCCGCCGGCGCCAGGGCGCCGGCCACGGCCACGGGATCGTGTCCCTCGACCACGCCGGACACCCCCTTCATCCGCCGGTACTCCGGAGCGCGCAGCGCGGCCGAGCACCCGGCCACGACGACGCGCGCGCGGGGGTTCTCCCGGACCACGCGCCGCACGAAGCGGCGCGCGTCGGCGTCGGCCTGGTTGGTGACGGTACAGGTGTTGACCACGCAGACGTCGGCGTCGTCCCAGCCGTTCACGGTGCGGGCGCCCCGGGCCTCGGCCTCCTGGCGCATGCGCTCGGTGTCGTACTGGTTGGCCTTGCACCCGAAGGTGTGGAAGTACACCCGCGCGCCGGTGGGGACCCGGGGATCCGAAGCGCTCACGCCGCCGGTACTCCTAGAAGCCCGATACGCGGACCGTGATGGTCCCCCGCCAGAACGACTCGGAGATGATGGCGTCGGTGCGGTCCCCCTTCTCCAGCGCCAGGTCCACCGCCGCGCGCACGAAGTCGCCCGTCTGGGCCAGGTTGAGGCCGAGGCCGCCGGCCCACACCCGCTCGGTGGGGCGCCCTTCCTCCAGGACGAAGGGGAGATCCCGGGTTCGATAGCCGAAGCGCAGGGGCGCGTTCTTGCCCAGCAGCCGGGCCCTGGCCAGCTCGATGCCCACACCGTAGGACGTCGTGGTTCCCGCCGAAGTGCCTTGGAGGAGGTCGTTGTCGACGCCGGACCAGTCCGCCCGGGTGTAGCCGGCGGCGAGGATGAGCCCCGGTGCCAGCACCGCGGTGCCCCCCACCCGGAGCTTCAGCGGCATGTCGAACGAGCCGCCCTGGCCCTTGGTGTCCTGGGA
This sequence comes from Gemmatimonadota bacterium, assembly GCA_050114675.1. Lineage (GTDB taxonomy): Bacteria > Gemmatimonadota > Gemmatimonadetes > Longimicrobiales > Gaopeijiaceae > SZUA-318. Next base: position 5,279 of record JASFRY010000178.1, read on the forward strand.
CGGCGTCGCCTTCAGGCTGGAGGACCAGGTGACGCTGCCGGCCAGGTGGGCGAAGCTCCCCACGGCCACCGACGCGCCTCCGGTAAAGAAAGCGCCCGAGTAGTTCCAGAAGCCGCCGGTCTGGTACTGCTCCACCGACGAGCCCGTGGAATCGGAGGGGAACGTGCGCTCCAGGCGTCGCGTCAACGATCCGGTATAGCGGCCTCCGGAGACGCCCACGCTGACGCGGTCTCCCAGGGTGCGGGCGAAGCCGACACGGATCTGGGCCACCCCGCCCCTGGAGACGAAGTGATCGGTGGCCGTCTCCGGGCCCTGGCCCACGTCCACGGTCACGGGATGGTCCGCCTCGTAGCGCTGGTCCAGCACCGACTCGTAGCTGAACGTCGCGATGCCGGCTCGCGCCACAGGGTAGGCGATGGCGATGGACGGGAAGCGGGCGCCGCGGAATCGTCCTGCCTCGCCCGTGTCGCTGCGGCCGAAATCCACCCAGGACGGCTGGGCCGTGATGGTGGCGGTGGGGAGGGCGAAGCCTCCCGCCGCCGCCGGATCCGTGGGCAGGATCGCGGCCCCCTGGAGACCGATCCCCACGCCACCCAGGGCGCGGGTCCGGGCGTCCAGCGCCTCGGTGGGAAAGCCCAGGCCTGCCGCGTTGAGCAGCGATTGAGCCGACGCCGCGGCGGGCGACGCCAGGGCCACGAGAGCCAGGAGCGTGGTTCGCCTCATCATGGCAGCTCCACGGCCGGCCCGGAGGTGACGATGAGCTTCAGCACCGGAGCCTCCGGCGTCCCGGGTCCGTAGAAGGAAGCATAGGAGAGGGACAGCGGCTCGAAGGTGGAGAGGAGCGCCAGGGTGTTGGGCGGTGGAAACGCCGATGTGGTATCGGCGCTCAGCAGCTGACGGACGAAGGACGTCACGGGGATCTCGACCTCCGAGCCCTCCCCACTGTCGAAGAGCTCCGGAGCGAAGCGGAGTCCCAGGATGGAGAGGAGGGAGCTCCCCAGCGGTGACTTGGGCAGCACGGTCCGGTCGAAGACGGGGCGCACGTCCACGCGCACCGAGTCACTGGGCCGGAACGCCGGATCGCTCCGTTGGGTCCGGAGGACGAGCGCCGCATAGCTCACCTGGTCGGCGGTGAGGGTGAGGGGGCACCCCACCGCGTCGCAGAGCTCCGCAGGGCCCGTGAGCGTGGTGGGCACCGCGACATCCAGGACCGTGCGCCACGACGGCGTTCCGCCCACGCGGATCGAGCCGTCGGGGGGCGGCGGCGCCGGCGTGTAGAGGAACGTGACGTTGCTGCTGGTTGCGGTGACGACCACCGTCGTGTCGGGGTTCACCGAAGGCTGCACGTCGGCCTGGAGAAGAAGGCCCCGCACCGACAGCCTGGACCCCGGGGACAGGGCCTCCAGCCGGACGCCCTGGTTGGTGGAGGCCGTGTCGGTCCACAGGGCCACCTGGGCCGAATCGAGGTCGAAGACGGCCGTGTCGCCCTGGGCCGGGTCCCACACGGCGGTGAGGGTGTTGGACACCGGCCCCCCACCGGCCTCCGTCCACGCCTGGGTGTCCCCCAGGCTGTCCACGGCGGCTTCCCATGTGGCCGAGCCCGGGTCCCAGGCCTGGGAGACCATGCCGATCTGCAGCGTGACGGGGCCGTCCGCCACCGAGCCCAGCGTGTCGACGACGGCCATCATCCGTCCCTGCAGGACACGAAGGGAGTCGTCGGTGACCTGGGTCCCGGTGGTGTCCCGCACGGTGGCCGAGGTGGGGAGCGCCGCCAGGGCGACGAGGGTGCGCGCCTCCAGCGAACCGCCGAACTCGTGGGCCACCACCCCCCGTCCCAGATCGTGGGGGGATCCGAAGCCCCCGAAGCTCGCCAAATCGGATCCGAATTGGTCCCAGGGAACGCGAACCTCCACCGTGACCGGCTCCTCCGGGAGGAGCTTCGGGTCAACGGACGTAGGCGTGAGCTCGCCACAGGCGGCGACGCCCAGGGTCAGGAGCCCCAGGAGCCCGGCCATTCTCTTCCGCATCAGGTCGTTCCCCGCATCCGCAGCGTTCGCCTCACGACTTCGGTTCGATTTCCTCCGGCAGCCCACGGAAGGGCGCCGGCAACAGGTCGTCCAAGGTCCAACTCATCCGTCGGCCTCCAGCCTCGGAGACGACGGGAAGCGCCGGCGCGAACTCGGCCAGCACCTGCCTGCAGGCCCCACAGGGAGCCACGGGCTCCGCTCCGTCCGTGGCGATGGCCACCGCATCGAAGCGGGTCTCGCCCGCGGCCACCGCCGCAAACACCGCAGCCCGCTCGGCACATACCGTGAGGCCGAACGAGGCGCTCTCCACGTTGCACCCCGTGTAGACCGTACCGCTTCGTCCCAGAAGCGCCGCACCTACCTTGAAGCCCGAATAGGGTGCGTAGGCACGCTCCCGCACCTCGGCCGCGGCCCGGAGCAGCGCGTCAAGCTCCATGACCGTCGTCCATCCAGATGCGCGGCACACGAGGCGTGAGCCCGGTGAGAATCTCGTAGCTGATGGTCCCCACCTGCTCCGCCACCTCGTCCACCGTGATGCGCTCCCCTCCGTCGCTGCCCATGAGCGTGGCTACGTCTCCCGTCTCCACG
>JASFRY010000179.1:0-7868 GCA_050114675.1 Gemmatimonadota bacterium
CGCCGACACGCTGGGCGGCGTGGATTTCGCCTACCTGGCGCGCAACGCCCGCATCGACGCGGCGGCGGCGGCCACGGTAGCGCTGGCGCCGTCGGCCCCGGATGTGTCAGGGGAGCGCGGCCCCATGCTGGGCCGCGGCGCGTCGGGCTACGACGCCGCCATGCGGTGGAAGCCCTCGGCCGGCGCCGCAGGATACCGGGTGGTGTGGCGCGAGGCGTGGACGCCGGACTGGCAGCACGAGGTCTATGTGCCCGGTGGAGACGTGACGTCGTACACGCTCCCCGACCTCTCCATCGACGACTACTTCTTCGGCGTGGCCGCGGTCGACGCCGACGGCCACGAGAGCCTGGTCACCCCGTATGTGCGACCGCCACGAGCCAGGAGCGACATCCGGCTACAGGGCGGAGAGCGCTAGGAGCCTCCCTCCTCCTGCACCCAGCGTTCCACGGCGTCGCGGAGCATGGGCAGGCTCACCGCTCCGTCGCCCAGAACCACGTCGTGGAAGGCTTTCACGTCGAAGCGGTCGCCCAGTCGCTCCTCGGCGGACCTGCGGAGCCGCTGGATCTCCAGGCTCCCGGTGAGGTAGGCCGTGGCCTGACCCGGGACGGCGATGTAGCGGTCCACCTCCGTCTCCACCGAGTTCCGTGACTCGGCGGTGTTGTCCAGCATGTACTGGATCGCCCGCTCGCGGGTCCATCCCAGGACGTGCATGCCCGGGTCCACCACGAGGCGCGCCGCCCGGAGTGCCTCGTTGGAGAGCATCCCCAGACGGTCCAGGTCCGAGGAGTAGAGCCCCATCTCGTCGGCCAGGCGCTCCGAGTAGAGACCCCACCCCTCGGCCATGGCCGCCACGTACACGTACCGCAGCACCGGGTGCACGCCCCGGCCGTAGAGCGCCACCGACATCTGGAGGTGATGGCCTGGGTAGGTCTCGTGGAAGGCCGTGGCCTCCATCCCCGCCTTGCTGATGGAGGTGGGGTCGTACGTCCCCAGCTCGTAGGTCCCCGGCCGCGTGCCGTCCTGGGATCCGGCGGAGTAGAACCCTCCCCCCGACGCCTTCTGATAGGCGGGAAAGGGCTTCACGACCACCCGGGCATCGGGCACGAAGCCGAACCAGTCGTGCACCGCCACCGCCGCCCGGTCCACGGCGGCGCGGGCGTACGCCAGGACGTCATCCTCCGAGGCGAAGGTGTACCGTGGATCGGTGCGCACCGTCTGGAGGAGCCCCTTCACGTCCTCGGTTCCGAAGCTCCGCCGCGCGATCTCGAGCATCTGCGCCTGGATCCGCGCCATCTCCCGGAGCCCCGTCCGGTGGACCTCTCCCGGGTCCAGCTCCAGGGAGGTGTGGAAGCGGAGCGAAGCGCGGTAGCATGCCTCCCCGTCGGGGTTGGCGCCCACGCCGACCTGCTCCCGCCCCCGGTACTCGTCGACGAGGAAGCTCCGGTACCGGCGCATGGCGGGACGGATGAGGTCGGTGACCACCGCTCGGACATGCCCCTGGAAGCCCGCGTCGCCGGTGCGGGTGGCGGGCACGTAGAAGGGCGAGTCCTCCGGCGGTGCCGCCAGCATCGCGTCCACCTGCCGCACCACGGCATCCACGTTGGACTGGGCCGCCAGCATCCCCTCCTCCATTCCGGCCCGGAGGTTGTCCACCTCGGTGGCCAGGTACGCAGGCACCGCCCGGAGCCGCGCCAGAGCGTCGGCGCGCTCCCGTGTGGTGGCCACGGGCTGCTGGGCCAAGGTGGACGCCAGCATGCTCTGCCACCCGGTCCACGTGGGGCTCACGTTCCACAACTCCATGCGGCACACGCGGCGGCCCACCGACGCCTCGAGGCGGTCGAGGGTGAAGGCGTACGGCACCTGGGCGTCGGTACCCGCCAGCATCGACGGGTCCAGGGCGTGGAGCCGGTCCAACCAGGCGTCCTCCCGGCCCCGCCACGCAGCCATGGCGCCCAGGCTGCGGTCGCCCAGCCGGTCCATGGGTGTGTCGGGATACCCCACCTCGTACGCCTCCTCGGGGAACTGGTGGTAGTAGCCGTCCACGAACTCCCGGGCGACGCCCCTGGCAGCCTCGGCGGGGGAGGGCCGGCCCGCGTCGGGGGGTGCGCACGCGACGAGCGCGAGCGTGACGGCGAGAGCGGCGGCGTTGCGAGCGGAAACGGGCACGTGCATCCCCATCCTCCGTTGCGATGTCGAGCCAGCATGGACGGGGCAAGCTACTGCCCGGAGGCCCCCCGCCACCACCCGGGTCCGACCCACGCCGGAGGAGTGGTGCGCGTCCCGGGACGCTCCTATGTTCGGCGCACCTTTCCCCCGGTCCCAACGATGCGAACCAGGGCGCGCCGAGCCGCATGGCCTCCACCTTCCTCGTCTACCTCCATCTCGGCTTCGACCACATCGTGGCCGTGGGCGCCTGGGATCACATCCTCTTCATCGTGGCATTGAGCGCCGGGTACGCCGTGGGCCACTGGAGGCAGCTCCTGGTGCTCGTCACGGCGTTCACCATCGGCCACTCCCTCACCCTGGCTCTGGCCACGCTGCGCCTGGTGTCGGTGAACAGCACCCTGGTGGAGATCCTCATCCCCGCCACCATCCTCGCCACCGGGGTGTTCAACCTGGCGGAGACCCGCACCCGTCCCGACGACCTGGATTTCCCGGCCCGGGCCCAGCGCGTGAAGTATGCGATGGCGCTGTTCTTCGGGCTGATCCACGGCCTGGGCTTCTCCACCTTCCTCCGCGCCGTCCTGGGCCGGGAGGAGAGCATCGCGCTGCCCCTCTTCTCCTTCAACGTGGGGCTGGAGGTGGGCCAGATCGTCATCCTCGCCTGCATCGTCGTCGTCACGTGGGCCACGGTACGGTGGACGCCCATGCGTCGGACGCTCTGGACGATTATTCTTTCGGTCATCGCATCCGTGTTCGCCCTGGTCCTCCTCGCCGGGCGCATTCCCTTCTGACGCTCTTCAAGGGACGCTCTACCATGAGGAACTCCGCGTTCCGCTGGTCGGGGCTGGCGCTTCTGACGTTGCTTCTGGTCCCCGCCCGCCCTTCGGCCGCGCAGCAGTGGCTCCACGACGACGGCTCCAAGACCAACAAGTCCATGTTCCGGCTCCTGGACGAGTGGCCGGACCCCAACGACTACCGCAACGCCGCCGGCCAGCCGGGCCCGCGCTACTGGCAGCAGCAGGCCGACTACCGCATCGAGGCGACGCTGGACACGGTGAGCCACACCATCACCGGCACCGAGCGCATCACCTACCACAACAACTCCCCCGACGCGCTCCGCTTCCTCTGGATCCAGCTCGACCAGAACACCCGCTCGGTGGAGCACAGCCGGGCCTACCAGACCCGGGGGGCCCTGCCCAGCCAGATGAGCGAGCGGGCGCGGCGGTTCCTGGGGCTGGATCCCTTCGACGGCGGCGACCAGCTCACCCGCGTCCAGCTCGTGCGTCCCGACGGTTCCCTGGTGGACGCCGACTACCGCATCAACAACACCATCATGCGGGTCAACCTGGAAGCGCCGCTCGAGTCCGGGGCGGTCCAGGAGCTGGAGATCGACTGGAGCTACCGCGTCCCCGACAGCGGGCGGGGCGGCAAGGAGCTGGTGGGCGACGGGTGGATCTACGAGATGTCCCAGTGGTTCCCGCGCATGAGCGTCTACGACGACGTGAACGGGTGGGAGACGGACCAGTTCCTGGGGCGGGGCGAGTTCTACCTGAACTTCGGCAACTACGACGTGAAGGTCACCGTGCCACACAACCACATCGTGGACGCCACCGGCGTGCTCCAGAACCCGGACGAGGTGCTCACCCCCACCCAGCGTGAGCGCCTGACCCGGGCGTACACCAGCGAGGAGCCCGTCTTCATCGTCCGGGCCGACGAGGTCATGAAGCCCGAGAGCCGCCCGGCGGGCAGCGGCATGCTCACCTGGCACTTCAAGGCCGAGAACGTCCGGGACTTCGCGTGGGTCTCGTCCAAGACCTTCGTGTGGGACGCCGCGGGCTTCCACTACCGCCCCGACTCCCGGGTCATCCACGTGCACTCGGTGTACCCGCGCGACGCCATGCCCCTGTGGGACAAGGTGTCCACCCGGGCCACCATCCAGACCCTGAAGACCTACGGGCGCCTGGCCTTCGAGTACCCCTACCCCAAGGCGGTGAACGCCAACGGGCAGGCCGGCGGCATGGAGTACCCCATGATCGCCTTCTGCGGCGCCCGGCCCCAGCCCGACGGCACCTACTCGGACCGCACCGAGCGCGCGCTCATCGGCGTCACCGTGCACGAGGTAGGCCACAACTGGTTCCCCATGATCGTGGCCACCGACGAGCGCAAGTGGACGTGGATGGACGAGGGGCTCAACACCTTCCTCCAGTACTACGGCGAGCGGGACTACGCCAAGACGTATTGTGGGAAGCAGTGGACCCAGACCGAGGACTGCGAGTACCCCGCCGACACCCAGCGCGGGCCGGCGCCGAACCTGGTGGGCTACATGAGGGATCCCGACCAGGAGCCCCTCATGACCGAGTCGGACCTCATCGCCAAGGACTTCGGCAACAACGGGTATGCCAAGCCCGCCACGGGGCTGGTCATGCTCCGGGAGCACGTGCTGGGAGAGAAGGCCTTCGACCAGGCGTTCCAGTTCTACGCCCAGGGGTGGATGTTCAAGCACCCCCAGCCCTCCGACTTCTTCCGCTCCATGGAGGACGGCTCGGGGGAGAACCTGGCGTGGTTCTGGCGGGGGTGGTTCTACACGACCCACGCCAACGACCAGGCCATCGCCGACGTCTCGGTGCAGGCGTCCAGGGAGCTGGTGGGCGACGATGCCCGGGGCGAGTACTACTACCGCATCAAGGTCGACAACGAGGGCGGGCTGGTCATGCCGCTGGAGATCGAGGTCACCTTCGACGACGGCACGAAGCAGCGCCTCACCTTCCCCGTGGACATCTGGCGCAACAACGAGCTCACGTTCACGGCGGGGATGTTCACCGACAAGACCATCGTCCAGGTGGTGGTGGACCCGGACCAGGCGTACGTGGACATCGACCGGAGCAACAACGTCTGGAAGCGGCCCATCACGTGAGGAAGGGCCGTCAATGAGAACGCTCGCCCTCGTGGCGATCCTGGCCCTCGCGCCCCTTCCGGCGGGCGCGGGGGCTCCAGTTGCTCCGCCCGGCTCCATGGGCCCGCGCGCTCCGTCGGGAGCCGCTGCGCCGGCGCGCCCCGCCTCTGCCGCCCACAAGCTCCACGTGAGCTACGGCAGCGCCGCCGTGGAGAACAACGTGGTGGCGGTGCGCATCCGCTTCTTCCGGGACGACCTCACCGCGGCCCTGCAGCGCCACAGCGGCCGCACCGACTTCGAGCTTTCGGTCAGCCCCGACGCCGACGCCACCTTCATGGCGTACTTCACGGACAACTTCAGCCTCACCGTGAAGGGGGTGCGTCTCCAGGGCTACATCATCGGCAGCGGTGAGGACGCGCTGGACCGGGAGCCGGTCTGGTGGTACGCCGTCCAATTCCAGGCGCCGGACCCGGTGACGGCGTTCCGGGTCACCAACACGCTCCTCTTCGAGCAGTTCGACGACCAGCGCAACATCGTGAAGTTCGTCCACTTCCCGGGGGAGACGCAGAAGACGTATTCCTTCGCCCGGGGGGAGGAGAGCTTCGACGTATCGTTCTGAGGATACCGTCGGGCCTCTACACCCATCGGCGCACACGGCCTCGATATGCCCGCCACGCCTCGCCGAACCGGTCCTCCAGCGCTGCCTCCTCGACCCGGATGAAGGTCCGCTGGATCACCGCGGGGAAGACGACCACGACCCACAGGGGGCCCGCGGTCCCGAGAAGAAGCGCAATTCCCAGCAGAAGGAGCGCGAAGCCGAGGTACATGGGGTTCCGGGTGAGGCGGAAGACACCCGTCGTCACCAGCGTCGTGGAATCCTCTCCCACCTTCACCGGCGTTCCACCGCGCTTGAAGAGCGTGTCCGCCGCCAGGTTCAGGTAGACGCCCAGGGCCAGGGGCGCCAATCCCACGAGCGTGAGGGGGTACGCGAGGTAGCGGTGGAGCGGGGCCACAACGTGAGTGATCACGATGAGGCCCATGGCGACGAGGAGGAAGAGGGGAGGCTGCACGCTACCCCTCCCGCCCGCCTCCCACGTCGAACAGCCCCTCCACGCTCAGGTACCGCTCCCCGCTGTCGCACAGCATGCACACGACGGTCTGCCCGGCGTAGGCCGGGTCCCGGGCGAGCCGCAGGGCGGCGCACACGCTTGCGCCCGACGAGATCCCCACCAGGATCCCCTCGCTCCGGGCCAGCTCGCGGCAGGTCCGGAAGGCGTCCTCCTCGGACACGAGCACGATGTCGTCCAGGAGGTCCCGGTCCAGGACGCCGGGCACGAAGCCCGGCGCCGTGCCCATCATGCGGTGGGGCTGGAAGCGGCCCTGGGAGATGAAGGGCGCCTCCTCGGGCTCCACGCCGATCACCTTCAGTGCGGGCTTGAGGGGCTTGAGGGCGGAGGACACGCCGGTGAGGGTCCCGCCGGTACCCAGGGGCGCCACGAACACGTCCACCTCACCGTCGGTGTCCCTCCAGATCTCGGGCCCGGTGGTCTCCATGTGGGCCAGACGATTGTCCAGGTTGTCGTGCTGGCAGACGTAGAACGACCCGGGGATCTCCTCACGAAGCTCGAGGGCCCGGGCCTTGGCCCCCTTGGTCCCTCTGGATGCCGGCGTCAGATGCAGCTCGGCGCCCAGCGCCTTGAGGACCCTCCGGCGCTCCACGCTCTGGATCTCGGACATGCACAGGACCACGCGGTAGCCCCGCATGCGGCCGATGTAGGCCAGCGCCATCCCGGTGTTGCCCGAGGTGGCCTCGATGAGGGTGTCCCCGGGCTCGATGTCGCCCCGGGCCTCGGCTTCGCGGATCATGGCGAAGACGGGCCGGTCCTTGATGGCAATGGGGTTGAAGAACTCGCACTTGCCCAGCACCCGGGCGTTGGACCCCTCGTTGATGCGATCCAGGGCCAGCAGCGGGGTGTTGCCGATGAGGTCGGTGATGGAGGACGCGACGTTCATGGGTGGCCGATCGACGTGGGAAGAGGGGTCAGGGTCGGGACGCGTCCCACGCCCGGTCCGCGAGCCCGTCCAGGGCCGCCCGCAGCAGCGTGAGCGCGGACTGCATGCTCTTCGCACGCCCCTGCTCGGCGGTGGGGAACGACGAGAGTCCGAGCGCCTGCACCTTGGGGTTCGCCATGAGCACCCGGACGGCGGGCGCCAGCTCCGATGCCTTGGGCCCGCCAGGCGTCTCGAAGAAGCTGCCCGGGATCTCCGTGGCATCCAGGATGTCCAGATCGATGTGGAGGTAGATGACGTCCACGCGCCGGGACAGGGCGTCCACGGCATCCACCATCCCGTCGTCCCGGGAAAGGAGCGAGGTCGCGGAGATCTGGGTGGCCTGTGACTCGTCCAGGAGCACCTGCTCCATGGGGTCCACGTCCCGCTGTCCCATCATGACGATGTTGCGCGTGGAGATGGGCACCTCCAGCCCGGCGTTCAGACGGAGGCGCGTCAGGCTCTGGCCCGAGGCCACCGACACGGGCATGCCCCCCAGCCATCCGCTCAGGGAGCTCTCGGGGGTGTTGAAGTCGGCGTGGGCATCGATCCAGATCAGACCCACCCGCAGGGGCCGGCCCGAGCTGCCCGAGCTCTCCAGACCGGCCAGCATCCCCAGGGAGCTGTTGCAGTTGCCCAGGAGGCCGAGCACGAAGACGCCTCGGCCCGCCAGGGGCGCTACCGCCCGACCCAGATGGCCGTCGGCGAGGCTGAGCCGCTCCCACTCTCCGTAGCGCCCCTTCTCCCCGGGGGACAGGTCCAC
>JASFRY010000180.1:0-7862 GCA_050114675.1 Gemmatimonadota bacterium
CCACGCCACCCGGCTTGGTGACCCGCACCAGCTCCCGCACGGCGTCGGCCGGGGAGCAGTGGGCCGCCAGACCGATCTCGCCCATGGCAATGTCGAAGATCTCGTCGCGGTACGGCAGCGAGTCGGACGGGGCGGCCTGGAACTGGAGTCGGTTTCCCAGCTCCTCGTCCTTGGCGCGCTGCTCCGCTTCGGCGATGAGGCGCGCGTCCTCGTCCACACCCGACCCGCGCACGCCGTGTTCCCTGACGAAGTACTCCAGGGAGACTCCCTTTCCGCAGGCCACGTCCAGAACCTCGGCCTCCTCGTCCAGGTCGGAGAGGAGGGCGATCTGTCGATAGAGATCCATCCCGCCCGGTGGAAAGATGAGGCGGGGGCTCAACCGTACCAGGTCGAGCATGGAAGGAGCGGAGGGTGCGCCCACCTCCGCTCCAGGGGTATTCGGAGGCATGGATGAAAGGTAGGGCGCCCAGGCGGGCGGGCAACGCGTGCCCCCGATCCGGACCGCCGCAGAGGGGTCCCGTGGGGCCGGACACACCCGGGTTCCGGGCACGCGCAGCAAGGCCTACCGGACTTGTGCGGAGGTTCCCTAGAACGCCGGCTCCTCCTCCTCTTCCAACTCACGGATGGCCGCTCGGAGCTTCTCCTCGTCCTCGGGCTTCACCTCCAGTTGGGGCGGCTCGGCTCCGGAGCCGTCCCGGCGACGCCGCGCCAGCACGATCCCGACGGCCCCGAGCCCGAGGAGCAGCGCGGCAGGCGGCAGTACCCACGCCAGGAGGCCGGCGCCGGAGCGCTTGGGCTCGGCACGCCACTCCTCTCCGTACTCGCCGATGATGACCTCGACGATGGAGTCGGCCGTCATGCCCCGCTGGGCCATGCGCTGGATGGAGTCGCGAAGCATGGCCCCGCCCGCCGAGGTGCACACCTCGAGCATCATGCCCGGGCAGTACGGAGAGCGGATCCTGTCGATGGCCTTCTTGGCTTCGGGATTGACCTGCATGGTCTCGCCGGAAGCCGGCGGCTTCTGGGCGGCTGCGGGAGCCGCGGCAAGCGCCAGCATGGAGGCCAGGGCCAGCAAGAGCGCCGGATACGGCGCGGTTGATCTCGTCGTCATATGTCGTGCATTCCGGTGGGCCGAAGCAGGACGATCTTCCCCTTCGGCGGAAGCACCCAACCCGTCCAGAAGATAACGCGTGGAGAGGCCCCGGTGTTCCCCCCTGGGAGGCCCCGGCGGCGCCGATCTTTCCGACGTCCGACCCCGCGTTACCTTTTCGGCCCTGGCACCGTCTTGTCTTCGACACGCGTCCACAGATCGACGTGGACCTCACGAAGCGGAGACGACGATGAAGATGTCACGAGCCTTCCAGACGCTCCCCCTCCTGGGAGCCCTCGCCCTGGCAGCCTGCGACGCCCCTCAGGCCACCGACCCCCTGGCCGACGAGGCCGCCCTCAGCGAGGAAGACCAGATCGCTCTCGAGGTGATCGCAGATCCCGACGCCGTCGAGGCCGCCCTGGCCCTGGCCGAGGTTCCCGTGGCCACGGCGGCCCGTCGTGGCATGGGATGGGGAGAGATGCACGGAGCCGGCCCCGACGCGAGCGTCCAGGCCGGCCAGACCTATACCGAACAGGCGCGCCTGCGCTTCCAGGAAGCGGTCCAGGCGCTGACAGAGCACGACCCGGTGCGCGCCGCGGAACGGGCGCGTGAGGCTCGTCGACTGGTGGTGCGGGCCATGCGGGCCGTGGGCGGCCCCCAGGCGGTAGGTCAAATGGTGAACCGGGCCGAGGGGCTGGCCGCAGCGGTCGGCCAGGAGATGGGCATGGGGATGTTCCAGAACGGCGCGGGGCTGCAGGGCGAGATGAACGGCCTGGCCACCCGCGCCCGGGTCAGGTTGCAGCAGCGGGACTCCACGGGCGCCGGCGAATGCGCCGTGCTCGCGGAGCAGCGCTACCGTCAGCGGCTGCTCAACCCGGCGCTGCGCCCGGGCGGGGCCGAGACGGCCGTGTCCCTGGGCGCCACTGCAGTGACGCTGGCGACCCGCCTCGTGGGTGAGGCAGGCGGCCCCGACGACGACCAGACGCGCATCCTCGCCGTGGCCGACGACTATGCCTCGGCTGCCGCCGCAGCGCTCGAAGCCGGCGACGACCGACGCGCCGTGCATCTGGCCGACCTGGCCCATTGGACGGCGCTGCAGGCCGTGGTATGGCCCGACGGTCCCAGCGTGGACGAGGCCCTGGCCATTCAGGAGCTGGCCGAGTCCCTCTACGCCGAAGCTGCGGCCACCGAGCCCACCGGGGTGGAAGCCGATCTCCTGGCGTGGGCCCGTGACCTCATCGACCGGGGCACCGCAGCCCTGGAGGAAGCGGCTCCACGAGGCACCGGTTCCCTGTGGCGGGCCGCGGTGATCTGTACCTGGATCCTCGGGTGACGTGAAGCGGGAAGCGGCTCCGCGTCCTCCGAACCGGAGGCACGGGCCGCTTCCCCCGCCTCCCACGAGACCGTGGAAACGACCTATGTTCCGGACATGGCAGACCGTGTCGAGCGCAGCGACGCGCAGGTCGTCCGAGACGTCCTTGCCGGCGACCGCGATGCCTACCGCCTCCTGGTGCGGCGGTACGGCGACGTGCTCCATGCCCATGCCCTACGCATGGCGGGAAGCCAGGACGAGGCGGCGGACCTGGTCCAGCGAGCGCTGGTCCAGGGATATCGGAGGCTCCCGTCACTCCGGGATCCCGACCGGGTGGGCGCCTGGCTCTTCCGGATCCTGGCCAACCTGGCCCGGGACCACGTGCGGAGCCCACGGCGACGCGAGGTTCCACTCCAGGCACTCCCCGAGGTGCACGAGCAGGCACGGGCGCCCGACGAGGAGGCCGCCGCGGCGGAGATCCGACGCAAGCTGGACGAAGCGCTGGAGCGCCTCACGCCGGAGCAACGGGAGGCGTTCGTGTTGAAGCACGTGGAAGGACGCTCGTACGAAGAGATCGCCGCCGTCATGGACCTGTCGGTGGCGGCACTGAAGATGCGGGTCCATCGGGCGAGGGACGCCCTGCGGACCCTGCTGGAGGAGTTCGCATGAGCCGCGATGAATTCCATCGGTACCTGGACGGAGAGGTGGAGCTGGACGACGTGCCCGAAAACCGTCGCCCCCATCTGTCGTCCCAGGCGGCGTCCTGGGACCGGCTGGTCTCGGCCTACCGCATCCACTACCCGGCGGCCCCTGCGCCCGCATGGCTCGAGGACCGGGTCATGGCGGAGATCGATGCGCTCGGCGAGCCGAGTCTCCTGCGTCGCTTGTGGGGATGGCTCCTCCGGCCCCAACCCATCCACCTGAGCCCCGCCGTGGCGGGCCTGGCCGTGGCTGCGGTCGCGATCGTGCTCCTCCTGAGCCGCAGCACGCCGTCCGTAGGCCCCGCCGCGGCGGGCGGGGATGGGGCAGCGGTGGTCTACGTGCAGTTCGACCTTACCGCCCCCGGAGCCCACTCGGTATCGGTGGGCGGGGACTTCGACGCATGGCGGGGCAGCCATGCCCTGGAGGATCCCGACGGCGACGGCACCTGGAGCGGTCGCGTGGCGGTACGCCCCGGCGTGCACACCTACATGTTCCTGGTGGACGGCGACCGGTGGGTGACGGACCCGGAAGCCAACCACTACACGGACGACGGCTTCGGCAACCGGAACGCGGTGCTGGCCGTGGCCGCTCCCGCGACATGAGGACCCGCACCGTGCGCACGCTGGTCCTGACGCAGCCGGCCCTCGCGGCCCTCCTGTGGGCGCCTCTGGCCGCGCCGTGGAGCGCTTCGGTCTCGGCGCAGGTCTCGGACCTCACGGTGGAGGTCGGAGCCTCGAGCGTGCTTCCACCGACCGGGGTCGACGGTGACGCCGCCGGATTCTTCGTCGCCGGGCTCCGGGGCAGCCGCTACGACCTGTTCGGCACGGGCGGGTACGCGTCCGTCCTGGTAGGCCGGTCCCTCGACAGCTCCACCGGCGGGAATTTCGTCTCTGGAGAGGTGGGCGGCGCGGCGTGGCGACGCTTGGGCGTCGGATGGTCGGCGGGCGTGGAGGGTCGGCTCTTCGGCTTCGGCGTGGCCGACCCCTTCTCCTATCGCGCCGCTGCCGCCGAGGGATCCGTGGTGCTGCGCTGGCGCCGGGACGGGCTCACCGCCCGCCTGACGGGGCTGGCCGGAGGGGGCCGCTCGCGCACCGAGATCTCGGAGGTCGTCCAGGGGATGCGCCGCCAGTTCACGGTCCGGGACGTCCTGGTGGACAACCTGTGGCGCTACGGGGGAACCGTGGAGCTGCTGGCCGGCAGCCCCTCCGTGGCCGCCGGCGTGGCAGGGGGAATCCACCAGAGCGCCGCGGGGATGTACCGCTCCGCCGGGCTGCGGCTGGTCGCCAGTCGGGGCCTGGGCGCCCTGGAGATTCGAGCCGACGCGTGGCGCACCCCTGTGGGGAACGAGACCACGGGAGGCATCGCCTTCTACATCCCCGTGGGCGGATGGAGTGCCCGGGGAATGGCGGGGAAGCCCGAGCCCGATCCCCTCCTCCTGGCGGAGCCGGGACGGGGATCGGGTGGACTGCTGGTCGGCCGGAGAATCCTGGGGGGCACGCTCCTCCCGCCCCGCCGCCCGGCGCTGCATCAGGTGGTCGGGGAAGTTGGAGGTGTCGCCACGGTGCGCTTCACCGTGAAGCCGCCCCCCGGAGCCAGGACGGTGGCGCTCCTCGGAGACTTCACGCTGTGGGAGCCCCTGAGCATGACGGCCGATGGAGGCCGTTGGACGGTGGAGACGAAGATCCGACCCGGAACCTGGCACTTCGGGTTCCTGGTGGATGGAGACTGGTACCTGCCGGACGACGCGCCCGACGCGGTTCCCGACGAATGGGGACGCAGAAGCGCGACGCTGGTCATCGAAGGTGAGGCAAGGTCGTGAGCGCCCGAGCCCACGCACCTGCGAGGAGCTGGAGAACCATGAGAACGCACATGCCGACCATCCTGCTGGCGCTGGCCCTGGCGGGGAGTCCCCTCGCCGCGCAGGAATCGCCCCGGGCCCGTGCCCAGAGCACCCTGCCCGGCAACGTGTTCGCGCAGGTGGACGCCCTGGCCCGCACCGCCGAGCAGGACGGAATCCCCGGGAACATCCTCTTCAACAAGGCTCTGGAGGGTGCAGCCAAGCGGGTGCCGGCGGACCGCCTGGTCCCCGCCATCCAGGCGTACGTGGGCCGCCTGCGGGAAGCCCGGGACGCCTTCGGCCCCCAAGCGCAGGGGCCGCTCCTGGTGGCCGGCGCCGACGCGCTCCAGCGCGGCGTGGGAAGAGAGCTGCTTCGCGGGCTGGGTCAGAATCCCGACCGCTCGCCTATGGCCTGCCTGGTCCTGGCGGACCTGGTGGAGACCGGCGTGGCCGGAGATCAGGCCCTGGGTCTGGTGCGGGAGGCCATGCGGATCCGGGCCCGCGAGCAGGAGATGCTGGACATGCCCGCCCAGGTGCGACGGCTCATGCGACAGGGCCAGTCGGCCAGCGACGCGGCGGAGCAGGTGCGGCGGGGACTCCGGCGCGGACCCGGCGCAGGGGTGACACCACCCGTGGCGCCCGGCTCGGAGCCCATGACGCGGACCCGGCGCATGGGTGGTGGGTGAGCCCCTTCAGGTGAGGTCGGGCAACGCCACCATGGTCTGGTTCACGGCCTCCTCCAGCCCCCCGGCACGCACCAGGCGATCGAGGGCGTCGACCATCCGGGGGTCGAACTGGGTCCCCCGATGGGCCCGGATCTCCTCCATGGCCCTCTCGCCTTCCACACCGTCGCGATACGGGCGGCTGCTGGTGAGGCTGTCGTAGGCATCGGCCAGGGCCACGATACGTCCCTCCTCGGCGATCTCCTCCCCCGACAGCCCCCTGGGATACCCCCGGCCGTCCCACCGCTCGTGGTGGGTGAGGGCGATCTGCTCCGCGACGCGGAGGATGGGGTTGCGGCTCCCCGCGAGGAGCTTGGCGCCGATGGCCGTGTGCCGCTGCATGATGGCCTGCTCGTTGGGCGTCAGCTCGTCCGATTTTCGAAGGAGCGCGTCGGGAATCGCGATCTTCCCGAGGTCGTGGAGGGGGGCGGCCTTCTCGAGGACGGTTCTCCGCACCGCGGACCACCCGAGCTCCCTGGCGATGAGCCCTGAGAGGACCCCGACGCGCTCGGCGTGGCGGCCCGTGAGGTCGTCCCGGAACTCGGCGGCCCAGGCGAGTCGGCGGAGGACCTCCTCCCGGGCCTCCTCGAGCTCGGCGGTGCGCGCTGCCACGCGGCTTCGCACCTGCTCCTCCACCGTCCCGATCCAGCGCTCGTACGAACGCAGGCGGAGGAGCGTCCTCACCCGTGTCCGGAGCTCGGCCTCGTCCACGGGCTTGCGTACGCAATCCATCAAGGACAGACCGGCGCAGCGATCCCGGATGTGCAGGTTGCGCTTCCCCACCAGGAGGAGGATCCCCGGTGACGAGGTTTGTCGATTCTCCAGGACGCGGATCAGATCCTCCAACTCCTCACCGCTACGGTCCAGGTCCAGCACCAGGAGCTCGACATGCAGGTGGGACAAGCGGTCCAGCACGGTAGCCGGGTTCTCCGCCACCTGGACCGTGGCGCCGCTGGCTGCCCGCAACGCCGCCGCCACCTTCTCCTCGTCGCCGTTCTCACCGGGAATCAGGAGAATGCGCGCTTCGACGCCGGCCCGGCTGGCCAGGTCCGTGGCCGTGGCGTCCGGCTCCGATCCGGCAGCCCCGGGCCCCTCCGATGGAATCACACGGGTGGCCACCGGGCGTTTGCCGGTGGACGCGGGCTGGTCGAGGAGGCGTCGGACCCGCCTGGCCAGGGTGTGGATGGAGATGGGCTTGCTCAGGTAGTCGTAGCTGGTCCCGGGCACGCCCTCCCAGTCCACGTCCACCTGGGAGTACCCGGACATGTAGATGACCCGGACCTCCTCCTGGATCTCGCTGAGCATCTCCACGAGGCGGAAGCCCCCCATCTCGGGCATGACGATGTCGGTGAGGATGAGCTCCACGGGCTCGTCCAGCCCTCGGACGATCTCCACGGCCCGCGCAGGAGAGGGAGACTCGAGAACGGTGTAGCCGAAGCGCCGCAGGCTCTTCGCCACGCTCCGGAGGGCGTCCACGTCGTCGTCCACCACCAGGATCAGCTCCCCGGCACCGCCCGCGGCCTCGGCCCGGGCGGGGAGCTCGGGCTCCATCTCCCCGTCCTTCCGGCCCTTCCTGCTGACGACGACCACCTGGTCCCGACCCGAGGTCTTGGCGTAGTAGAGCGCCTGGTCCGCGGCGGCGAGGAGCACATCGGGAGCGGCCATGCCCTCCTCGTACTGGGCCACTCCCCCGCTCACCGTCACCGGCGTGGGAAGGATCTCCGACTCCTTCATCCTGACGCGGATCCGGTCCGCGAAGATGTGCGCCCCCTGGGCGTCGATATCGCGGAGAACCGCGACGAACTCCTCCCCCCCGAAGCGTGCCGTGACGTGCATGGCCCGGGTGCTCGCCCTCAGGATCTCGGCGAAGCCCCGAAGGACACGGTCCCCCTCTGCGTGACCGTACCGGTCGTTGACATCCTTGAACCGGTCCAGATCGAAGAGCACCACGGACAACTTCGCGCCCCGCTGCGCCGCGGCGAAGGACTTCTCCAGCTCCAGCGCGGCGTGACGCCGGTTCGGGATCCCGGTGCCCACGTCGGTGAGAGCGAGGCGCTCGGCCCGGTCAAGGTCCCGATGAAGGAACTGGGAGAGGACGCCGCTTCCCAGCGACACCACGGTGAGGACCGACACGATGCCCAGGAGGAGGGTGGTGTTCGGGGTCGCGGCACCCGTGAGGAGGACCGCCACCTGGGCCAG